>LFSA01000096.1 GCA_001512635.1 Pelotomaculum sp. DTU098
GTCCAGGGCCAATACCGCCGCTAGGGCCACCAGGTGTTTTTCTCCGCCGGAAAGTCTGTGGGGATTGGCTTCCCGCAGGGCGGCAAGGCCCAGGAGATCCAGCACCTGTTCCACCCTTTCCCGGATCCGGGCGGACGGCAGGCACAGGTTCTCCGGAGCGAAAGCGATTTCGTCCTCCACCGTGGGCAAAAAAAGCTGCGTGTCCGGATCCTGAAAGACCATACCCACCTCCAGGGCCAGGCTGGCAGCCCTCAGTTCCCTGATATTCTTGCCGTTTAACAGCACTTGCCCGGTCATCACCCCGCCCCGGTTATGATGGAAGGCGCCGCATATACAATAACAAAGGGTGCTCTTGCCGCAGCCGCTCAAGCCCGTCACAGCAACAATTTCTCCCCTGGACACATGGAAATCAATACCTTTCAGGACCAGAGGCCCGCCCGGCTGGTAGCGATATGTCAGGCCCTGAACCACCACAGCCTCCATAAGCAGATCTATCTCTCCTAATAAAAAATTCCGGCCTCTCTTACCCCGGCGCAGGCCAGAGCGCTAACAAAAATGTCATGTCAACTCCTCACCGCTGCGGATTTTCCCTTTGCTGCACCGATGCTCACAGTACCTGCTCGCAGGCCTCCAGAACTTCAGCGGCACCTGCCTAAATATGAGCGTTGAACCTGAGCTCCACTTCAGGATCTCTCCCCGTGAGAATAAACCGTAAAGCAGCAAACATTACCATTAACCCGCCTCCCTTGTCAGTAGAGGGATGAACAGATCTGATGCACGGAAATCACCATGATTGCCCTCTTTGCCGTCCTCGTCGACTTCATGCTGGCCGTGGTCGGCTGTGATGATAACCTTACCGGGCCACATACGGCATAAATCCCGCACCAGCTCATCGGTCTTGTTAATGACTGTCAGTGCTTCCTGGCTATGGGGGCCAGAATTATGGCAGGCGTCATCGATGCCATGAAAATGCACCAATAGTAAATCAACCTCCATGTTACTTAGAGCTGCGGCAAAAACCTCGTCGTCTGTAGAACCATCACCGTTCATGTCAGGATTAAATTCCGCCTCGCCCGCCAGCTTTATGATTTGCTTGTCTCCTTCGACAATAAAAGTCTTACGCCCCTGAGCCAGCGCCAGATCAAAGATGCTGCTGCACGCCGGTTGATGATCAGCTCTTGCTCGCACACCGGTGATGTCGGGGGTTTGCCCGGTGACCATAGCGGCAAAAGCCACGGGAGTGATACTGGGGTAGACAGTGGCCACCTTTTCCGCCTGCAGACCGGCCATAAAGGGTATTTTTCCCAGTTTCTCGGCTTCTTGATAGCTGTCAAAACCAAAGCCGTCCAGATAAATGATCATGACTCGCTGATTTTGACCAAGGGCTTGCTTTGTTATCTCTGCCACCTGCGTTATGAATTTTGGTGGATTAACTATGATCCCCTGCAGCAAAAATGGTTCTCCAGCCTTAACGCTCACCCGGCCTTGCCGATCCAAAAGGCAATCCCCGCTATCCGCCGTGACGATAGAGCCATCCGCCCCATAGAGAGCCAGCAGACCATCCCCAGGCAACAGTTCATCCACAGCCAGTGTTTGCTGATTTTCAGTAAAATACGGCGCCAATTCCAGCACACTGTCTGTGCCGTCCGCTTTGATCACAGGCAGGGAGACCGTCGTTTCAGTGGTGGCTGCAACAGGAGTGTTGTTCGCGCACCCGGCGGTCCATAAGGAACAAAAAAACAATACGGCAGCGAACAGCGCCACCCCGTATAACTGCTGCGTTCTTTTACTATTAATACCTGATTTTTTACATGTTATTTTCATAGCAGCTGTTCCTTTTCCATCTTGACATTTATTTTTCTCCCTTGCGGCCGAAAGTGGTATTTTTCCAAAAGCCGCAAAAGCTCCCAGCCTAACAGCCCGCCCACTCCGCCGGAAAGCGCAGTTACCGTAAGCGTCAGAAGCAAAAAGACTCCCGGCAAGCTGAAGAAGATAAAATCAACCACAAAGGTCCCGGTAGCATTGGCCAACAGCCCCGCCGCAAAACATTCATCAAACAATACCGCGCTCATAACACTTAATTAAGTTCTGCTTCATTGCACCACAATACTGCAAACTTCTCTTACCCAGTACTGGCGATTATAATCACCCTCCCATTTCTGCCCCATTACCAAGAGGAAAGGATAGTCGCCGGCAGAATCCAGCAGCTTTCCATCCTCGGCAAAGGCAATCAGCATGGGCAGGGATTTGCCGGGAACGGTTTCATCCATCAGCATAGCTTCCACTTCACTCAAACTAAAAGATACCGTATAACCATCGGCTCCCACCACCAGGACTTTTTGCGCATCCGGCTGCAACCCTGCCAGGTTAATTAAGTTAGCAAGTCTTACCCCTCGATAAGTGTTATAGGCAGTTTTGGGCTCCTTGCCACGGGAGAAATAAGTATGCTCCTCTATCTGCTCCCCCATGCCCTGCAACTGTGACAGAGTTACCTTGATCTCTTTGGCAACGCCGCTACCCTTGATGAGGATACCTTTTTCCGTACTTTGAGGTGCGGGAGCGGCAGCCTGGCTGCTGTCGCTCTGATCATTCCCGGTAATGGCCGGCGCTGTCTCCCTGTAGATATCCACCTGCTCCACATTTTCCATGTTGCTGCCAGCCGCAGCGCTTGCAACCTCATTATTATTGTTATTATTGTTTTCTTCATTCATCGCTTCCATCTGGGACCGGGCTACATCATGCGCCGGTGCATCAACGACACCAGTATTGGCAGCACCGCCGCAACCGGTCACCAAACAAAGCATC
>LFSA01000001.1 GCA_001512635.1 Pelotomaculum sp. DTU098
CAGTATTGTTGGGCAGGTTGCTAACATCACCCGGGTCTGTTGTGATGCTAATAGCACTTACTCTATTCTTACTGCTGCCACCACCACCTGACCTGCGGGTAGCGGGTGGTTTAACACCTTCACCTAATTCCTGTATTTCAGGCATTCTTTCAAAGGTCACACCATCGGCATTAATAACAGCGTTTTTAATGGTCCCAGGTCCCCTGAATTCTGCTTTGGCATTTGCAGTTAAGTAGTTAATTGTCGCATTTTTATCTGTATTAACACTGACAACCGGTGTATTAATTTCCAGGTTTTCAAGATTTACGCCTCTCAGGTTAATCTCGATATCGCCATCAACTTTTTTGTCAACGGTTATTCCCTCAACGCCTTCACCGCTTAAGTCCACCTCTTCCACCGTTACACCGGACTGGGCTATTAATTCTTCTATAGCCGTTGTCCCCGATATTACAATGCGTACCGGGCCATCATCTTTTAAAACAAAGGTCCTGCCGGTCTGGCTGTCAATAAAGTAGATACTATCCTTTCCGCCACCATAAATATAGGTGTCACCTTTGACGGTTACCTTTTTAAGGTAGACATCCCCGTCGCCCACTGCTCTATCTATGGTGAGGTTACCTTCAATTACGGTGCTTTGCAGGGTAACGTTTGCTGCGGTAATGATGACGTTCCCCTTAGTTGCTTCTGAACCTGTGTCTGGCCCATAGATACCTGCTTCATCATAGATAACCTCTGCTTCAATAACGCCTGCTTTGCTGCTCAGGGCCTTTTCCAGGGCAACTACAGCTTCTGCCCGTGTGATGAAGTTATCCGCCCTAAAGTTGCCATCAGGGTAACCGCCCATGATCCCGGCTGAGGCCACAGCACCGACTGCACCCTTACTCCAGGCCGGAATAGCAGCGGCATCCTGGAACCTGTCTGCCCCGGCTGTGTTTTCTTTTAAGCTCAAAATTTTCATGATCATTGTGGCAGCCTCTTGCCGACTGACGGGGTTATCCAGCTTCACCGTTCCGTCCTCATAACCGCTAATATAACCGGCGGATTTGGCAACCTTAACTACGTCCGAATACCAGGCACCTTCTTTTACATCCTTGTAGTCGATCTCTGCTTTCTCCTGGTAGTTGAAAGCCCTGTTGACCAAAGCCATAAATTCTGCCCTGGAGATATTATGATCCGGCCTGAATGTCCCGTCTTCATACCCTTTCACCAGGCCCTTTTCCACCCAGGCCTTAATTTGCTCCTTCGCCCAGTGGTTTTCAATATCCGTCAGCGGAGCGGCAAAAACTGTGAAAGCCATGCTTAACACCAGGCAAAGTACAATTACCACAGCAAAAAGCCTAGTCTTCATAGTTTTCTTCTTATATCAAATTGTGTTATTAATTTAGCCTTGGATAAGCAGCAGGTTTTTAATGAAGCTTATAGAGTGCTTAAAGCTGGAGGGCGGCTATCCATATCCGATATAGTAGCTACGGCAAAAATACCGGATTATATAAAAAACGATCTTGCTAGTTTGGCTGGTTGTATTGCCGGTGCTGAGTACGTTGGCAATATCGAAAAGATGCTCAAAAACGCTGGTTTTCTAAACATTCGCATGATTCCCAAAGATAACAATAAAGAGATAATCAAAAGTTGGGTTCCCGATAAGAACATTGAAGAATTTGTAGCATCCTATATAATCGAAGCCGATAAACCACGAAAATAACAAAATACAGAAGGTGGTATTTTGGAAGAAGAAGCTAGATTATCATTTCTTGATAAGTATTTAACATTGTATATCTTCATAGCCATGGGGACCGCTGATTGAAGTCCCGGTGTTATGATAAGCTTAGTAAACTCAGCTTTATACTTTAAGAGAAAATACTTTGATGATAATGGGTTCCAAAAATTTATAAGTGGGCTTAAGTTGTGCCGGGTAGAATTTAAAATACCGTATTGTAATAATAAAATAAGAAGGCGGAATGTTAGAAACATGGCTGTAGGAAAAAATTCTTATTTAAGCCGTGTTTCTTTTTTTAGATGTATTAACGCTATTAAAAACTGTAACCGGTACTGTACAAAATCCGGTTAGCACATGAACCGGTCAGGCCGGTGTCCTTAAAACGGCCATAATGGTCCAGCTTACCGGGACTTTTTTCTTCGAGAGGAGTAGGTTACAGGATGTTAAGTGCCAAAAGGAGGATTTGGTAAGTTAAATAAGGAATAAATATATGAAATAAAGAAACAGGCATCAATACTGCTGAAACGTCATCAGAGATTGAAAATGCCTATTTTCAGGGTATTTATCCACGCTCCAGCGGCAGCACTACAAATCTGAAACATCGAATCTGGTGAGTGATTCCTCTGAATTCTGGCGTAATGAGGCCGGTTTTCCTTAATGTTTAAAGTATGCAGGATAGTAAGTATTTGTTTTCATAGTAGGGGTGCGATTTAAGTTACCGTAAATTAAAGAGAAAAGGGGGTAGGAAATATACCTGTGTGTTTTCCTGAAGGCAATCAATTTTTTTTGCTTAAATTGACTGCCTTCAGGAAGATATAAGGATTGAAAAAATAAGAATAATTCAATATTTATTGAAAGAGAAAGGAGTGGAACGGCTTAATTACTGGATTTCAGGCAATATAAAAACCACCCACCGATAAATGTTTTTATCGATAGATGGTTTGATTACCTGGTGGAGACAAGGGGGATCGAACCCCTGACCTCCTGAATGCCATTCAGGCGCTCTCCCATCTGAGCTATGTCCCCACGTATGTTTTATTGTAATATCAGTGAGCACATTCGATATTTTACTACTTTCTCTGCTCCAGGTCAAGGGCTAGTTCACGTTCTTTTTCTTTTTCTTAAGGAGAATTTTCCCCGGCTAACAGATAAACATGTCCTAAACCAACAGGGCACAGTTTTTATGAAACATATAGTCGCCCGGTCAGGTGGTTAAATATTCCCGCCCCTTCACTCCTTAATTAAGATAAAAGTTCCGTATCCAAGATGTCTTTTATTTCTCATCATCAGCCTCTTATATTTAAAAAGCACACTTAAAGAGGCCGGGTCTAAATAAACCTGTTCCCCTGGCCTAAACCAGCAGGGATCCGGATTAAGGAGTTCTTTTAAAACCTCCAGCGGCCCGGGTAACTTTTTCTGCCAGGTCTTGATAAAAGTGAAGCCAGTGGTTTGAAAATAATTCAGCCATTCCTGGTAGGTCGGTATTTGTTTGAGCCCGCAGAGGGCCTTGAGTTTTTCCCTCTCATTCGCCGGCAGGGACCCACTGGCAAACATTTCGACGCACACCAGGTAACCCTTTTTTTTCAGCACCCTGAAGCACTCTTGAAGCGCCGGCCGCACCGGTAAAAAAATCAGTACCGACTCGACAATAACAAGGTCGGCGATGTTATCTTTAAAAGGCAGGTCGAGTATATCGCCCAGAACATAATGGACTTCCACCCCCTCTTGAAGTGCCCTTGACTTCGCTTTGGACAGCATAGCCTCAGAATTGTCCAGGGCAAAAACGTGGGCTCCATAAGTCTTTGCCAGGTGGCAGGCGGTTCGTCCTGTACCGCATCCCAGGTCAAGAATGATTTCGTCCGGGGCAATGGTGAAATTTCGTAAAATACCCAGGGTCCCTGTAAACCCCCCCGGGTGGAGGCTGCCGCTGCCAAGTGCGGTAATAGCCTTTAAATACGAGTTCATGGGCAATCCCTTCTCATCCTATTGATTTTACATCCTATGTTGCTCCCCAGCATTGAGTTACAGTCTATACTTGATTTCCGTTTAACAAAAAAAGGCTCCAACCATGTTTCCTGTGAGCCTGAAGTTCCTCAACACAAAAAGCCGGGCGCCACCGTTTTGCAACAGCTCGCCCGCTTCTAAACAGGCAGGTGAAAATATAAATCAATCCACCAAGCCAAAGTATGGTTATTTTGAAAAATATAGTTTAAATATTTAACTGATCCAGCGGCCTGCTACGAACAACGAACAGACAACCGAAAAAACAATGATGGAGAGGATAGAGTAAGTAGTAACAAGGTTGTTTTTGTGCAACAGCCGGGCGAGGGTGATGTAACCGGGAAACAGAACGATGATATACCTGGGCATGCCCAGGGGGAGATTGCCCACCACTGAGGAAAAGGGTATTAAGAAGCCCAGCACCAGGAAGATCAGTAGGGAGCGGTCCTCAATATACTTAAAGCTGCGTACTACAAGGTAGAGAAACAGGAAGGCCATCCCCGACTCAAAAAGGGCATAGAAATTATTCTGGTAGAAAAAGACAGACAGGTTTAGGAGCTGGCCTGCGCCCGGGTATTGGAAATGGCGATAACCCCAGTATTCGGTGTTTAATGAGTGAGCGAAAGCGAGGGGATCGCCGGTATATTTCCATAAAACGAGCATAAACAATCCCAAAGATGCCGGGATTAAGAAAAGAGGCAGAGACTTTCGGACAGAAATCCTGAAGCCGTTTTCCCTGTACTGCATATACAGGAAGGCTAAAAACAAGACAACACCGATATTCCTGGTCAGGGCTGCACAGGCACCCAATAATGATGCCGCCAACCATTTTCCTTTTCTGGCATAGTAGAAAGCTCCCAAAGAAAAGGCTAAAAAGGGCGCTTCCGAGTAAATTGATGAAAAAAAGATGGCCGTAGGGAAAAAGAGCATTATGAAAACTGTGGTGAAAGCAATGTCCTCACCGTAATCTTCTTTAACCAGGTGATAAAGAAGGAAACATGCCAAAAAAAGGGCCGTGTTGGATACTAAAAAGCCGGCCTCCACGCCGTTGCCGGTAATAAAAGTCACAAGCCTGATAAGCAGGGGAAACATGGGAAAAAAGGGAGCGCTGTTAAAGTCGTAACCCTGCCCGGCAATTCTTAAAAACCAGCCGGCATCCCAGTGAATTAAAGAATCCATCACCACGTTGGGATGCAGGTTTTCGAACTTGGGGGAAGGCAGAATGGGATAAATGATATCTCTGGTCAGCCAGATAATAAATATAATATACAGCTTGTTTAGAATAAATAAGTAACCTGTACGAATTATGCTGTCCTTGATATCCTCTTACCCCCCGGTTGTTTTTGCTACAACCTTGCCTTTACGGAATACCCAGACCTTGCTGAGTGTAAAATTAAAGGCAAAGGTGATTGAAGTTGCCAGGAATAAAGCCGCCAAATGAGGCAAATTCAGATTTAGCAGAACATAAATAGAGGCACTGTTGATACCCAGGCCCAAGGTGTTTACCAGTGTGAACTTCAGGAAGCGGCTGCCCTCATTTTCACTGGGAGTCTTAAAGGTCCAACACCGGTTTAATAAAAAGCTGTTTACAACTCCGCAGAGGTAGCTAAAGCCCTTGGCAAATGAGTAAAAAAGAATACTTTCACCTGGAAACAACCTGAGAATTACAAAGTAAACAGCCCAATCAATAAAGGTATTAATACAACCTACAATGGCAAATTTAAACAGTTGGAGAATATTTTCAGTCAATACGCAAACCTCTCATTTAAAGAGTTTAACAAGCCAGGAAGCAACAAAATGGGGAGAATAAGGCATTATCCTGGCCTTTTTTAGCATCTTTTAAAGCAACCGGCCATATTCTCAGGACCTTGGCGAAAAACTGCTTCTCAGTTTAAACAGTTCTTTAAAAGCCTTAAATATAACCGACAGCTTGGCCCCTGTCTGCTCACCAGCCACCCGTGGATAATGATTAACCCCGACCTCGGTTATAGTATAACCCTTTGCCCTTGCTTTAGCGAAGATCTCTGTATCAATCAGGGCGCCCTGGGAAGTCAGGGTTATTTCGTCAAAGATCTTGCGCTTATATAGCTTAAAGGCCGAATCAACATCTGAAACATTAATTTTAAACAGGGCGTTTACCAGAAGCCCCCACATAAAGGCGTTAATTTTACGAATCAGTGAATCCTGCCTGCGGATGCGGTAACCGGATACAATATCATACTTATCAATTAAGGGAAGCAGTTTGGTGATTTCTTCGATTTTAAATTGCCCGTCGCCGTCAGTATAAAAAACCAGCTCTTTTGTTGCATTTTCAAATCCTGTCCGAAGCGCCGCACCGTATCCCTTGTTATGCTCATGATGGATTACCCGGACAAACGGATTTTCTTTTGCCAGCCGGTCTGCAATCGCACCTGTATTATCCCTACTCCCATCATTTACGATGATGATTTCATAATCGTCAAAGAGCCGCCCTGCTACATCCAGGGCCTCCCTGGTAACCCTTTCAATATTATGCTCTTCGTTGTAGCACGGAAAAAAAATTGTAATAGAATATTTTTTCTTCATATCCTCCACCTATTTTATATAAATAATTCCGTACCACATATTGCCTTCGACATACTTGTCCTACTTCCTCCTTTGAGTTGCCATTGATTACACTTTGCTATAAGTTTTAATTATTAGAATATTTTTTATACTAGCTTGACTTGGTTTTGCAATATTTTTGCAATAGAATTATTGTAACAAGCAAGTTAGGAGGGATTAAATGGGCACTGTAGAAGTAAGGGGTTTTGGCGATATATTAAAAATCTTTCAAGAGAGGAACTGGCCTCTTCCCATCTCGGTTGAGCTTAAAGAACCTACTACAACCGGAGAACTGGCCAAAATGCTCGATCTGCCCTATGACAAGATCGAGGTGGTCTTCGTTAACGGTCTGGCAAACGGTATGGACTATCCGGTAAAGCCCGGGGATCGTGTAGCCTTCGTACCGCCCGGTACGCCTGGACCCTACAGGGTTATGCTGGGTTTTGTACAAAAAAAGAACAATTAACAATTACCAATTGAAGTTGTTAATAAATAATTGAACAGGCATGTGTTTCATTTTTGAACTTACCTTGACACTGGTGTTCTTAAATGAAGCAGAAAGGTGATCTATTGGTCGCCTTATTTTTTTTAAATTTTCCTGGTGCTGCCGCTACTGCCATTACTTACTTTTTATGCCCCCACGAAGTATAACTTAATTTAACTTTTAACATAATAAAGATATCACAAACATCTAGGAGGAGTTAATCATGGAATGGTTAAACAGAATCGTCTTAGCTCTGATCATTATCGGCGCATTGAATTGGTTGCTGGTAGGCCTGTTTGAATGGGACCTGGTCACGGCTCTGTTCGGAGGTGAAACAATAAGACAGGCCTCCCCGCTAAGTAAGGTTATTTACACCCTGGTTGGCTTATCCGGCATCTATGCCATCTCCTTCTTTTTCAGAGAAAACGCTGCTGTCAGAAATAATCAGAAATAATATGCAATCATAATTAAGAATTTGAAACCACGTGAAAAATATCTTTTATAGAAAAGGTGTAGGAGCTCCCTGCACCTTTCTTTTTTATCAGGAGTGAAAATTTTTTATGCATTCTTCGAGGTATATGATTAGCAAAACCTGCCCATAATACAATTTAAATCAAAATAAGGAGGTATTTTATTAATGACTGCCGATAAGAAAGACAAGCGAAAGGCTCCTAAGATAAGCCCGGTAACGGAAGAAAGCGATGTTTCCCTGGAAGAGGAGAGTTGCGCTGAATCCTGCTCACAATCCGGGATTTCCAAGGATAATGAAAATGCCACATGTTAAAGAGGCCTTTTTTAAGGTCTCTTTTTTATCTTAAGCACCCTAACGGGGTTGCCACCGCATGGAACAAATGCTATATTGGGATTACCTAACAACTATTTTTAATGAGGTGATGTCGCCATGCATCAGGTTAAAAATTACAAAACTGACTACCGGGTCAATGTTATTAACAACAGCAAAATTATCAGCATCGAGATTACCTGCTGCGGCAAGCACATCGGAGAGATACGCTTCAAAGACGGAGAAACCAAAAAATGCCCTCTCTGCAATACAATCCACCTGCTTAGAATCCAACACAACCATTTTCACATCCGCCCCTTGAAGACCAGCGCAAATGAAGTTCAGACCCCTTATGGGCTTAGAAAAGAAAGTATTTTATAGAGTCCGGTAGGGCTGGAGGAAATTCAAACACCTGCGCAAACACCCTGAATAGCCAATTCAGTCTCACTCACAAGAAGATCTGAAGATAATAACGGGTTTGCGACACATAGATTGATTTTGCTGCTCTTATCCCTAACAATTTATATAGAGAATTCTCTTTACCGTGAATCAGGGCACAGCTTATCTGCCCGTAAAAGTCCACATGGGACTGGCGGCGAATAAACACCATGTCACCGTCACAAATCCCCTCGACCGCCATCGATCCACCTTGAACATGGAGAGCAAAATCCATCTCCCCTGTCAAAATCTTAGGCAAGGGCAGGCAACCGGTAAGCATTTAAGTAGAAAACAGCGATTCCCCGGCTTGAACAGTTCCCAAAACTGAAATGTTTTTTAGACTGTAAGTTCTTGCTTAACCCATTTGGTTAAGTCTGTATTATTATTGCCTTTCGGGCTGCCGGCTGAAATAGAAATAATCCACCGTTTCTCTAAACCTGCCGCCAGACAAAAGAGACCCTCAATATTAATTTTCCCCTTTCCCTTTTCCTATCCACCCCTTACTGAGATAACTGCAGACAGCTCACTCATATTATATGGTTAAGCTTTCTTAATATATCTCGACCTAATCTTTATCTTTTTCCTGGGGTAAGTTCCCTTTTTGCTTTCCCTTGTTTCTGCTTTATTATTTTTCAATTATTTTTCTGGTAATTTTAAATCTGCAGCAGCTCAATCAAACCGGTCAAGAACTTGACATTTTATTATTTCCTGATATAAGTAATATTGATTACTAATTAAGAATAATTATTATTTAGGAGGCGAGTCCTTGAAGGAAGAGCAACTCATTGAAAAGCTGCGTATGAACGGGTATAAAATAACTCCCCAGCGGCAGGAAATCCTGAAGGCTATCCTTTCCTGTCCTGTACCTCAGAGCGCTGAGGAAATTCACCAAAAGGTCACCGAAAAACACCCGAACATCAGCCTGGATACGGTTTACCGCAACCTAAATGTTCTTTTAAGCATTAATCTGATCTGCAAGCTTAACCATATAGAGGGAAAAAGCTGCTATGAAATAAACAAATTAAACAGTCACCACCATCATCTTGTATGTTTAAAATGCGGCGCCTCAGAGCCGGTTGATTTCTGCCCTCTGGAATACTTTGATCAAAAAAAATTTTTGCAGGAAAAAGACTTTGAAATTAAGGAACACCGTTTCGAAATCTATGGATATTGCGCAGCCTGTAAAAATAATTGACTTGCAAGCAAGATAGGGGGATTGGTCCGTGTTCCATTGTTTTATTACGAAAAGGAAGCGTGGAAAGCCTCTGCAAAAACCTGCCGGGCCGGCACGAAACTCCTTCAAAGGGTTCTGTGCTGCCTTAACGGCTCTGTTTTTGATCGTAACCTGTCTGTCTTTTTCCGGTTGCGCCGGGCAAAGGGAGACACCGGTGAACAATTCCCCGGACTTGCGGCCGGTGAAAGTTTATTGCACAATCTACCCGCTCTATGATTTTGCCAGAAACATCGGCAAGGATAAAATAGATCTTTCCTGCCTGGTACCGCCCGGCACGGAACCCCATGAGTGGGAACCTACACCCAGGGACCTGGCGTCAATTCAGGAAGCAAATCTTTTTGTGTATTGCGGGGCGGGCATGGAAAGCTGGATCGATAAGGTATTGAATGTGGCCGCAGGACCGGAACTGGTCATAGTGAACGCCAGCAGTGGTATACAATTGCTAGCCGGTAAGGGGGATGAAAATGAGAACAGCAGCGATGAGCATAAAGACCAGACCCCTCTAAATAACTCCGGCAACCCGCGGAAAGATCATTCAACAACAGACCCGCATATCTGGGTAGACCCCGTCAATGCCATGAAAATAGTTGAAAACATCGCTGCCGGCCTGGTTCAGGCCGACCCCGAAAACAAGCTTTTTTACGAAACCAATGCCCGTGAGTACCTGGACAAACTGGAAGCCCTTCATAACGATTACCAAAACGGGCTGGCCCGTACCGTACACAGGGAATTTATAACCTCCCATGCTGCCTTCGGCTACCTGGCCAGGCGCTACGGCCTGGTCCAGGTACCCATTAGGGGCCTTTCCCCTGAAGTCGAGCCTGCCCCAGCCCGGATGGCTGAAATAATTAAGCTGATTAACGAAAAAAGGATTCGTTATATCTTCTTTGAAACACTGGTGAGCCCCAAGGTAGCACAAATCATTGCCGCTGAAACCGGCGCCGAAACCCTGGTGCTAAACCCCCTGGGTAATCTTACGGCGGAGGAAATTAATGCCGGCAAGGATTACCTTACGGTGATGCGGGAAAACCTTGTAAATTTACAGAAAGCCCTTGAGGTGGTGGAACCATGAACACTGCCAGGCCTGTCCTAGAAATAGAAAACGTCAGTTTTAGCTATGGCTGCCACCCTGTCCTGGAAGGAATTAGCCTGTCTGTGCAGCCCGGCGAATCCGTAGGGATAACCGGCCCTAACGGGGCCGGTAAAAGCACCTTACTGAAACTTGTTGTGGGCCTTTTGAAACCTGCCAGTGGCAGGATCAAATTATTCGGCCAGCCCCTGAATGAGTTTAAAGAGCATGGAAGGCTGAGTTATGTTCCCCAAAAGGCTGGTTTCATCAATAGCGGCTTTCCCTCCACCGTGGAAGAGGTCGTGCTGGCCGGGCGCATCAGCCGGCGGGGACTTTTTCGCTATTATAACAGGGAAGACCGTTCCATTGCCCGGGAGGCCCTGGGGGAGGTAGGCATGGCCGAGCATATTCATAAACCCATCGGCTCCCTTTCGGGCGGGCAGCAGCAGCGCGTGTTCATTGCCCGGGCCCTGGCGGGACACCCGGAACTGCTGCTCCTGGACGAACCAACGGCGGGTATGGACCCGGAAAACCAGGCCCGCTTTTATTCCCTTTTAAAGGATCTGGTTGTTAGAAAAGGTCTTACCCTGATGCTTGTTTCCCATGACCTGGAAGCTATATCAACAATAGTGGACCGCCAGGTATGTCTTGACCGGTACCTTTGCTCCTGCTGTTATAACTTGAGTGACTCTCCGCAAGGTGCCACCTGCCGCAAAAGACTCTGGAGCGCTTGATTTACGGGAGGGAAAGCTTTTGGAAATATTTCAGTATGGATATATGAACAGGGCAATTTTAATGGGTATTGTGGTTGGGATCACCTGCCCGGTGATTGGCCTGTTCATTGTGCTCAGGAGAATGTCCCTGATTGCCGACGCGCTATCCCACATCTCGCTGGCTGGAGTGGCTGCAGGCCTTTTGACCGGCGCTCACCCCGTGCTCTCCGCCTCCCTTTTTTCAGTTTGCGGCGCTTTCCTGATTGAAAAGCTGAGGGAGAATTACCGGACCTATTCCGAGCTTTCCATCGCCATTATCCTGTCTACGGGGCTGGCCCTGGCAGCTGTCCTGCTGAGCCTGGGGAAGGGCTTTAATACCAGCATCCTCAGCTATCTTTTCGGCAGCATCATCTTAATTGATGAAAAGGATTTCCGTCTCGTCACCGGGATCGGTTTAGCCGCCCTGGGCTTGATTGCTCTTTTTTTCAAAGAGCTTTACTTTATAACACTTGATGAAGATGCAGCGGCTTCCGCAGGTGTAGCAGTCCGGACCATTAGTATGGGTTTTACGGTACTGACGGCAATGGTCACCGCCATTTCCATGCGGGTGGTGGGAATTCTGCTGGTGTCTTCCCTGATGATCCTGCCGGTAGCCGGCGCCCTCCAGCTTGCCAGAAGCTTTAAAGGAGCTCTGCTCCTTTCCATGGGGCTAAGCCTGGCTTCCGTTCTGATAGGTATTTTCGCCTCTTTTTATTTGGACCTCTCACCCGGTGGCACCATTATCCTCTTTTCGGTTTCGCTCTTGCTGTTAATCCTTGCAGGTAAAAAAGCCGCTGCCAGTCTACAAAGGAGCAAAAGCGCTGAGAAAAGCCGGGTTCGAAGTAGAAGTGTTTGATCCACCGTCTATCATTAAACAATTAAACATAAGATTTAAGATACATTAACCGTTGACACCCAATGGTATAATTGATAAACTAAAGCCTAAAGCAACTAAATATTTATCCATTGCTCTTATCCGGAGTGGCGGAGGGAACTGGCCCAGTGAAGCCCGGCAACCGTTGGGAAGAACCACTTCTCAAAATGGTGCTAATTCCAGCAGGAGATGTTTTCTTCTGGCAGATAAGGGTAGAAGTTAATTTTTCTAGCCTCTTCTGTTTGAAGAGGTTTTCAATTTGTTTAATCGGGAAGAGCAATAACAAGGGAGGTACACTAAACAATGGCAATTGAAAGAACCTACGCCGAGATTAATGAAAAAATCAAGTCCGGCAAGGCAGTTGTACTCACTGCCGAAGAAATCCTCTCTCTGGTGGAGGAAAAGGGCATCACTGAGGCCGCCCGGCAGGTGGACGTGGTTACCACGGGAACCTTCAGCGCTATGTGTTCCTCCGGCGTCTTCCTGAACTTTGGACACCCCAAACCCCGCATGAAAATGCAAAAAGTATGGCTTAACGGGGTTCCTGCTTATAGCGGGATCGCCGCCGTAGACGCCTACCTCGGCGCTACCGAACTCCCCGAGGGCGACCCCTGCAACAGCAATTACCCTGGTGAATTCCGTTACGGTGGCGGGCATGTCATCCATGACCTCGTAGCCCGCAAGCCGGTCAAGCTGGAGGCAGTTTCCTATGTAACCGACTGCTATCCCCGCCGGGAGCTGGAGACCTACATCACCCTGGACGACATCAACGAAGCCATCCTCTTCAACCCGCGCAATTCCTACCAGAACTATAACTGTGCGGTAAACCTGAGCAACCGGACCATCTATACCTACATGGGGGTGTTGAAACCCGACCTGGGCAACGCCAACTATTGCAGCGCCGGCCAGTTAAGCCCGCTCTTGAACGACCCGTACTTCCTAACCATCGGGATCGGCACCAGGATTTTTCTGGGCGGCGGTATCGGCTACGTGGCCTGGAACGGAACACAGCACTTCCCCGGCATTCAGCAGGACGGCCAGGGAAACAGTTACGGACCGGCAGGCGGGACCCTTTCTCTGATAGGAGACTTAAAACAGATGAAGCCCAACTGGCTGGTTGGAGCCAGCATCCTTGGCTATGGAGCCACGTTGATGGTAGGAATCGGAATTCCCATCCCCATCCTCAACGAGGAGGTAATGCGCTGTGTCTCGGTAAGCGACAACGACCTGTATGCTCCCGTGGTGGACTACAGTGAGGCCTACGGCCAGCGCATACCCGGCAACCTGGGTTACGTCAGTTACGCCCAGCTGAAATCCGGCAAGATCACCGTCAACGGCAGGGAAGTGCCCACTGCTCCCCTGTCCAGCTATCCCAAGGCCAGGGAAATAGCCGAAACCCTCAAGCAGTGGATTAAAAATGGGGAGTTCTTCCTGACCGAACCGGTGAAACTGCTCCCTTCCTGCAAGGACGGCATTACTGCCAAGACACTGGAAATAAAAGGCATCTAAAATTGTTATAACTCCCGGGAATTTAACGCTGGTGGAGATTTCTCCGGCAGGATGATCCACCGTCCCGCCCGGGCCAATAAACCAATAGTGGTCTAGCCTGAGCATAGGATTTTCATCAATCCGCAGGCACCGTTTCAGCGTTTTGGATGTCAGAAGTAGAGATATGTCTCGTTAAAGAAAGGAACGGCTTTTAATGTATTCTCAACAACCGGATGGCTTAGGGGCAGTTAAGCCCGCATTGCAGGTAAAGGGTTAGAATAGAAAGGAAGTGAACAGCTTGGCGCCGAAAAGATTTGTCCTTCGCTTCGGCAAGGATATATCGGATAAACCTATAATCTATCGCCTGGTCAAGGACCACGATCTGATAATCAACATTCTTAAGGCCAACGTCAACCCCAATAAAGAAGGGACGCTGGTAATGGAGCTGAGCGGGGAAAACTACGACAAAGGAATCGAGTTTTTAAAAAGCCAGGGTGTTACAGTGCAGCCCCTGGCCGAGGAAGTCTTCCGCAACGAGGAAAAATGCATCAGCTGCGGCGCCTGCACCGGTATCTGCCCCACCGGCGCCCTGCACCTGGAAAGGCCTTCAATGGAAGTTAAATTTGACAGCGATCACTGCATCGTCTGCCAGCTTTGCGTCCAGGTCTGCCCGCTCAAGGCCATGGAGGTCAGGTTTTAGTCTTGGAATACCAGGAGCGTTCCTACCGGCTAAGGTTCCGCCAGGATGACCTGGTCCATTTCCAGGTGGTCGTGGGTCAGACCGACCTGGACATCGGGGTGCGCCGGGAGAGGTTTTCCCCGGAAATGGCCCGCTGGGTGGAAGATCTGGTGCGCAGGCAAAGGGAGCTTCTGGAAAAGTATATCGAGGAGCACCCTGCCTTCCTCCATGCCCTCTCCCCCTGCGAGTTAAAGCCGGGTGCCCCGTCCATAGCGGTTGAGATGGCCGACGCGGCCCGCCTGGCCGGTGTCGGTCCCATGGCTGCCGTTGCCGGAGCCTTTGCCCAGTATGTGGGCCGGGCCCTGTCCAGGCGGACAAAGGATGTCATTGTGGAGAACGGCGGTGACATTTACCTGCGCAGCACCAGGCAGCGCCGGGTTGGAATTTTTGCGGGCAAGTCCCCCCTCTCCAACCGCCTGGCCCTGGAAATCAGGCCGGAGCATACCCCGCTGGCAATCTGCACCTCGTCGGGTACCGTGGGTCCGTCCCTCAGCTTCGGCAAGGCGGATGCAGCGGTGATCCTCTCCCCTTCCGCGCCCCTGGCTGATGCGGTGGCCACCGCAGCCGGCAACATGGTTTTGGAGCGGGAAGATGTTCAAAAAGCAGCGGAGTTCGCCCTTTCTATTAAGGGTGTAACAGGGGCGGTGATTATTAAGGACGACCGCCTCGCCGCCTGCGGAGAGCTCAAGCTGGTGCCCCTGGTAACTTAATTAAAGACAGTGAAACGGGCCGCAATGGTTTCCCCTCCTTTGGCCCGCTTTTTATTTTTCAGAAGGCTGACTCCAGGGGTGCTTCGTCCCCTGCTGAAACTTCCCGCAGGCCTGGCGGTGCGGGGCAATCCCCTCTGTAACCCGCTGCAGGCCTTCCCTGCCCACCTCTTTGAGTACATCCAGCGCCTTCAGCTCTGCCGGAACCCTCCTGGCCAGGCTGGCGTACCGGGGGAGCATGGCGGCACAGCCAGGCCTGACCTCGTCCCTGCCCACAATCCTGATCAAAAACTTGCAATCCGAACAGGTATGGACCACCTTGTCCCGCATTTCCGGCAGCATCAGCCGGTGCCCCTCGTAGAGGAAATTCTTCCGGTAATAGTCACGGATGTTAGCCACGCCCCTTTGCCCCCTTCAGCTCCCGGAAAACCCCCGCCGGGGTAAGGGAAACCGCCCTCAGGATGCTTTGCTCACCGAACCGGTCTTTAATCCGGTCACAGGCGGCGTGCAGGCGGCGGGCCCTTTCCTTCTCCCCGAACAAATCCATTTGCTCCGGGGCATTTTTAACCAGCCCCCCCAGGGACACCCCGACCATCCTCACCGGTTTCCAGGAAGGCCAGTGCCGGTGCAGCAGTTCCACCGCCGCACGGTACACGTCACCGGCGCAGGCGGTGGGCTGGGGCAGGGTGCGGGCACGGGAAATCCATAAAAACTCCACATCCTTCAGGCTGAGGTTCACCGTCCTGCCGGCGTAGCCGCCCAAACGCACCCGCCGGCAGACGATCTCACACAATTCCAGAATAACAACTTCTATAGACTCGTAGCCATAATAATCCCTGGGCAATGTAATCTGGTGCCCGATTGATTTTACCCGCTCCAGGGAACGGGGGTCAACGGGACTGTAATCGAGGCCGTTGGCCGACAGGTGTAGGACGTGCCCCACCAGGCCGAACCTCTTCTGCAGCACCGGCAGGGGGTAGGTGGCGAGGTCTCCGATGGTCCGGATGTTTAACTCCCGCAGTCTCTTCTCCAGGCGGCTGCCCACTCCAAAGAGCTCCCGGACCGGCAGCGGCCACATTTTGGCCGGCACATCCGGCAGGTCCAGAACGGTAAGACCGTCGGGCTTCTGCATGCCCGCCGCCATTTTGGCCAGCAGCTTGTTCGGGCCCACGCCGACACTGCACAGCACGCCCACCTCATTTTTAATCCGGGTTTTTAACTGCAAAGCGATTTCCAGGGAGGAACCGAAAAGGTTGCCGCAGCCGGACACGTCCATAAAGGCCTCATCAATGGAGAAAGGTTCCACCAGGGGGCTGAAATCCTTCATAATCCGGACAATCCGGGTGGAGAAATCAACGTAATGGCTGTAGGCGGGCTTGAGAAAGATGCCTTCCGGGCAGAGGTTCCTGGCCTCCCCCACAGCCATGCCCGTTATGATTCCGTAGGCCTTTGCTTCATAGGATGCCGCCAGGACAATGCCGTGGCGCTTGGCCGGGTCACCCCCCACGATGACCGGCTTTCCCTTAAGCCGGGGATCCATGGCCTGGTGCACACTGGCAAAAAAAGAATTCATGTCAGCCAGCAGGATCGGGCAGCGCACAAACATCACCCCAAACATGTGTTTGGCTATATTATAGATCGAACACATGTTTGCGGTAAAGTGGTATATAGAGGTAAGAAGGTTATTTCCTGTCAAGGATCCCTCCCGCCGCCCGGCTCAGCCCTTCAGGCGGTGTCCTGGCGGTCTGGTTACCCTGGAAGAAGCCGGGATGTGCGTCGTCAAGTTTACGGGCGGTGTAAATCCTTCTAGGGCTCAGGCCGCCACCCGGCTTTATCGTGCAGAATTGCGCCCCAAAAAATCCCCCGGCCCTAAAAACCCATGCTTGATAATTCCCCCAGGATATACAGATTAGAAAAAGTGTAGGCAGCCTGCTGCTGGCCTGAAGCCAGAGAGGCTGCCCGGAGAAGGTAGCCGGTGAAAAATGTTTTTGCCACTGAAGTTTACATTATTAATCTATATTAATTTTGAATTCGCTGCTTGTGAGCCTGGGTAATTAAAATATTATTTCGCCGGTATTTGCAATTTATGTGTTAATTGGGAAGAAGGAATACGGGTAAATAAATTCCCTACAGGTTCTTTATTGCCGGGTTTTATTTGGCTATTGCCTAATTAGTTTTAATTCCTCCGGCATTAACTTGACTGCCTATCTTAAGTCTCTCCGTAGTCTAACAAAGCCGCCGATAACAGGCATGGTGCCCTATCCCACCGTGATTACTTTGCTGGCCCCGGTCAAACGGCTGTTGATGTCATACATATTTGAAACTACGCCCACTGCCATTTTTTCTTTAACCTTGTAGTAATTCAGACAGGTTCCACAAACCAGTATTTCTGTACTCGCTGACAGCTTTTTCATCTGTTCAATAACCGGTGAATCCTCCAGAGCTAAAAAAACACCCGTATTCAAAAGACACAGGGCCCGGGGAGGTTTTTGTTCCGCCAGGGTCACCATCAGGCTCTTCATCAGCACTTCACCCAGGTCGGGTGAGCCCTGCCCCAGGGTGTTGGTGGTAATAAAATAAACAATACCACCGGGAGCCTCACAGTCACAGGATTCATTTGCGGTTTCAGCAGCTGTGGGC
>LFSA01000061.1 GCA_001512635.1 Pelotomaculum sp. DTU098
CCAAACTATTGGAGAGAGTTCCATAAAGTGGGAAAGGCCCACATTGACTTGACACAAACGGCTTATGGCTATGGTTGTTTAAGGCCTGAATCTGGAGGTATAATGGTGTTCTTAACAAAGGATCAAAAAGTAACAGTATTATTTATTATTTTGTTTATATTTTCCGCTATTGCAGGCTTTGTCTGGGGCAGTTATCTAACAAATCCGCCTGAGTACAAGCCCTTTGCTGTTTCCGGTTCTCCTGCAAGTACTGCTAACCCAACAGTTTCCAAGGATACAGTTTTATTCCGGGAAAAACTCTACCTCTGCGGGGATACTGAAGTGTTATCCAGGGAAACAGTCCCCGGGAATATGGTTGGCATGGACAGGAATGCCGTAATTGAAATGTTTCCAGCTTCGGAGGGATGGATTGTAAGTTTTAACGATCCCAGGTTTTTGACCCTGACTGTAAAATACGATGAATTATGTCAGGTTCACAGGAATTACCGTCATCTTGGTCATCACCAGGGGAAAGTCGCTGTTTATGAGGGGCCCATTGGATATCACGGAAAAATGCTCCGGGTAGAAAACATTAACATAGAGTCTCTTGAACCGGCTCTCCAGACAAAGCTGGAACAAGTGATGTCCCTGGATCAACAAACTCCATTAACCATCGAAGAGCTCAGGAGAGAGATTGAATTTGCCTCCGAAGAGCTCTTAAACGCCTTCCTGGAAAACCTGGATGAAAGTAGCTGACAATTTCCCGGCGCCTTTTGGACCTGGGAATGATGTAATTGTGATTGAGATATTACCCGCTCTTCTATGCCGTATCAAGACACCAACTGCAAGTTGATAAGATAGACCAGACTATAAACTTACCCCCTGTTAAAAGGATTGGGGGTTTTTTCGTAGAAATAAGCCCTGTTGGAGGAGGGAGTGCAGGGATTGTTAATTATGGGTGTAGACCCGGGTATTGCTATTACCGGGTATGGTCTAATTAATTATTCAGACAACCGTTATTCAATTGTTGATTACGGTTGTATTCGCACAGCACCCGGTATACCGGTTCCCGAGAGGCTGAATACGCTTTATAAAGAACTTGTCAGGATTGTTTTCAAGTATGGTCCGGAGCACTATGCCGTTGAAGAGCTGTTTTTCAATAAAAACACCAGAACCGCGCTGGGGGTTGCCCAGGCCAGGGGTGTGACGATCCTGGCAGCCGCGTGTTCCGGTATACCTGTCTATGAATATACCCCCCTCCAGGTCAAACAGGCCGTAGCAGGCTCGGGAAGAGCCGGGAAAAGCCAGGTCCAGTTCATGGTTAAAAGTATTCTCGCGCTTCCTGAAATACCTGCCCCGGACGATGTTGCCGATGCCCTGGCGGTGGCTATATGTCATGCTCATATACATTCTTGGGAAAGGAAATTTAAATGATTGCCTTTGTTAGAGGAAAACTGGCGGGTATCCTGAATGGTTCCGTTTTGTTGGATGTGGGGGGCATAGGCTATAAAATCCATGTTCCCTTAAGTCTCCTCAACAGCTTGAATGATCTGGGGAGTGAGCTCACGCTGCATACCCACCTGGCAGTCCGGGAGGATAACCTGAGCCTCTATGGTTTCAGGGAAAGGGACGAGCTGGATTGTTTTTTAAAACTCATAAATGTATCGGGCATCGGTCCCAGGGGCGCCCTGGCCATCTTGACTATTTTTTCACCAGGGGATTTGGCCAGGGTAATTAAAAACGAGGATATCTCCTCCTTAACCAGGGTACCGGGCATTGGCAAAAAAACAGCTAGCAGATTAATCCTTGAATTGAAAGACAAGATTTCCTGGATTGGGCCGGAACAGGCCCAAAAAGACGAGGGCAGCTGGGATTTGGGTGCTGTCGAAGCGCTGGAAGCGCTGGGTTATCCGGCAGCAGAAGCCCGCCGGGCAGTTCAGGATGCCTTACGCAGTTTTGAGCAAAAACCCCCTGAAGCAGAGCTGGTAAAAGCCGCCCTGCGTCTACTGGTCAAACTGTAAGGTAAATATAAGGAACGGGGAGTATATTAATGGTAGGTAAAGACAGACTCATCTCACCCTCATACCGCCAGGAAGATGCTGAAACAGACCAAAACCTTCGTCCTCGCCGCTTAGAAGAATATATCGGCCAGGAAAAAGTTAAGGAAAACATCTCGGTTTTTATCCAGGCGGCCCTGGAACGGGGGGAGGTCCTGGATCATGTGCTGTTGTTTGGCCCTCCGGGACTTGGGAAAACTACCCTTGCTAACATTGTTGCCAATGAAATGGGTGTGAACATCAGAACTACATCCGGGCCGGCCATCGAAAGACCGGGTGACCTGGCTGCTCTGTTAACCAATTTGTCCACAGGGGATGTTTTATTCATCGATGAGGTCCACCGTCTGAGCAGGACAGTAGAGGAAATCCTATACCCGGCCATGGAAGATTTCGCCCTGGATATCATCATCGGTAAAGGACCGGGGGCAAGATCCTTGCGTCTGGATTTACCCCGCTTTACCCTGGTAGGCGCTACGACCCGGGCAGGTATGCTGACCTCCCCCTTAAGGGATCGCTTCGGGATTATCTGCAGGCTTGACTATTATAAACCGGAAGAACTGGTCTTAATCCTAACCAGGGCAGCAAAAATTCTTGGAATTGAATTGACCCGGGAGGGCTCCCTGGAGATTGCCGGGCGCTCCCGGGGTACCCCCAGGGTAGCCAACCGGTTATTGAAGAGAGTACGGGATTACGCCCAGGTTCGTGCAGGCGGAGTTATCTCCCAGGATGTTGCGATTGAAGCCCTGGAGTTTCTGGAAGTCGATCCCCTGGGGCTTGACCATACCGACCGGAGGATCCTGGAGACTATTATTAAAAAGTTCAACGGCGGGCCTGTAGGTCTGGATACCCTTGCCGCAGCCACCAGCGAAGAGCCTGAGACGCTGGAAGACGTTTACGAGCCCTACCTGATCCAGCTCGGAATGCTGGCCCGGACCCCCCGGGGACGGGTAGCCACCCCAATGGCCCTGCGCCACCTGGGACTGGAAAGGGACATTAAACCCAGGCAGGAAAAACTCTGGTAAAGATTAATTTCTGGTCCCTTTGGGGTATGATTGTTAATAATACCTTTTTGATTTGTACTACCCATTATCCATAAGCCGTTGCGACAAGATAGATCATTGTTTTCCATGGATACTCTTTAAACTTAAAACTTAAAATTATCCCATGATTGGAGTTAAGTTGATGAAAAAGATCCTGTTGCACAGCTGCTGTGGACCATGCTCCATTTATCCGGTAGATTATCTGAGGGAACAGGGAATGGAGGTTCACAGCTATTTCTTCAACCCGAATATACATCCGTACACTGAGTTTACCAAACGCAAGGAAACCATGGAGAAGTATGCTGCTGACATTGGCCTTAAGCTGATTGTTGACGATAACTACCGCCTGGAGGAGTTCCTGCGGGGGGTGGCCTACCGGGAGTCCAACCGCTGTATGATTTGCTACTCGATGCGTCTGGAGCAGGCCGCACAGATTGCAAAACGGGGAAAATTTGACGCTTTTACCACGACCCTACTGGTCAGTCCCTACCAGAAACATGAACTAATCCGGGATGCCGGACAGTCCGCCGGGCAAAAGTACGGGGTTCCCTTTTATTATGTAGATTTCAGACCGGGCTACAGGGATGCAACTGCCCGTTCAAGGGAACTGGGTATGTACAGGCAGGCTTACTGCGGGTGCATTTACAGTGAAAAGGAGCGTTACTGCAGGCAGCCAAAAAAGGAGGGGAAAGGTTAAATGTGGGAATCACTTGGCAAAATGATCCTTTTTCTCGGGATCTTTATGGTCCTGACGGGCGGCTTGCTGTTGCTGGGAGGCAGATTGTTCGGACTGGGCCGCCTGCCCGGTGATATTTTTCTGCAAAAGGGCAACTTCAGTTTTTACTTTCCTGTTGTCACCTGTATTGTTCTCAGCATCCTGCTGACTATTATTCTTAACCTGATTCGACGGTAAGCTAGGGCTTGCCATTTTTTATTTTTTACAGGAGGATTCTGGAATTATTTGTCGAACACCTACCTTCTAGTGATCAAAGGTATCCATTTTTTTGCCGGGGGTTCGATTAAAATGTCCACTTTTTTTTCCAGAGTGATCCTCTGTTTTGCCTCCCTTTTTATGCTCTGGCTGACAGCGGCAGGCGCTGCTTATGCAGCTGTTGGGCCCGGAAATGTCAAAGTAGGCCTGGCTATTCAGGCCGACACGATTGGGTTTAAAACCAGCGGAGCTTACCACCTGGTCGAGCAATCAACGGGGAAAGAAATAACCAGGCTGGAGCAGGGTGAGCAGTGGCAGGTCCGGGTAGAGAACGGCCAGATCATGCTTGAGGGACGCAAGGAAAGACTGGGTCCCTTTGCCGGACCTGTCACTGTAAGTGAACTGGATTTGAGCTTCAACGTCCTGAGCGGTACAGGTCAAGCGGTGGAAAGCAGTTCCAGCGGCCATTTTTTTGTGCTTAACGGGGAAGGGGAACTCAGCCCCTTTAATTCTATTGACAATCCGTATGCCGCAAGTTCCCAAAAGAAAACTGCCCTTACTGCTGCGGGCGACGGTTTAAACCTTGTATCCCTGATTAGCGGGGCGGCCTCTGCAAGATACAGGGGGAGTTTGGAATTCAGGGTGGAAAACGGGAAACTTGCTGTAGTAAACGAGTTAAATATAGAAGATTACCTGCGCGGCGTGGTGCCCGCGGAGATCCCTCCCTCCTGGCCGAAGGAGGCCCTGAAAGCACAGGCTGTTGCAGCGCGCAACTACGCTCTGCAGCAGGTTGAGGTCAGCAGGGGCAGCAAATATAACCTGCTGGATGACCAGCTCAGCCAGGTTTACCGCGGCTACGATGCTGAGACCCCAGCAACCAATGAGGCCGTTGAAGAAACCCGGGGAATGGTTATGACCAGCCAGGGCAGACTGATTACTGCTTTTTTTCATGCCTGCAGCGGGGGTTTTACCGAAAACAGTGAAGATGTCTGGCTGGAACAACTCCCTTATATTAAAGGGAAAGCCGACCCCTACGACAAAAATGATAAGCACTATGACTGGCAGGTTGACTATACTGTTGAACAACTGGTTGCAAAGCTCCAGGGCTCGGGTTATAACCTGGCCGTTCTGGAAGATATTGAAGAACTGGCCAGAACTTCCTCAGGCGCCAGAATTAAAAGCATAGCTGTATCCGGCCAGGGGACTTCAGGGGAACCTGTCCGCATTGTCATATCCAATGCAGATAAGGTAAGAAATGCCCTGGGCTTAAAGAGTTCCCTCTTTACTCTGGAAAAGGTCTATGACCAGGAAGGCATTCTCCAGGGGATAAAAATCTGCGGGTCCGGAAACGGGCACGGCCTTGGGATGTCCCAGTGGGGTGCCCGCGGCATGGCCGCACAAGGTTATAATTACCAGGAAATATTGAAATACTACTATACAGGAGTCGAGATTACAGGTGATTATGGCAGGTCAGCGTCAAGGTAAAGTTAGATGATGCGTCCGGCAGAGTAGCCCTATGTAAGATCCAGTATATAATGACAAAATTAAACAAGGAGTGGACAAAAAACACCGGTGCATCTTTCTGAATTTGACTATTACCTTCCGGATTCGCTGATCGCCCAGGAACCTCCGAGACAAAGGGGCGACTCAAGGTTGCTGGTTGTCCGGCTTGACTCCGATAAACTGGAACACCGTCGTTTCAGTGACCTTATAGACTATCTAAACCCGTGTGATATCCTGGTTATTAACGATACAAAAGTCCTACCGGCCCGCCTGCTGGGAAAAAAGAAAGACACCGGAGCCCAGGCCGAAGTGCTGCTTCTGAAAAGGCTTTCCGGAGACAGGTGGGAGGCTCTGGTGCGCCCTGGGAAAAGATTAAAAGCCGGCTCAATGGTGAGTTTCAACGACGGCCTGTTGGAATGCCGTATTTTAGAAAACACGGATTACGGCGGCAGGATTGTGGAATTCTTCTATGAGGGCTACTTTGAAGAAATTCTGGACAGGATTGGGGTCATGCCTCTCCCTCCCTACATAAAAAAACCGCTCCTGGAACAGGAACGTTACCAGACTGTTTACGCAAGGCAGGCCGGATCCGCTGCCGCCCCGACCGCCGGGCTTCATTTTTCACATGAAATGCTGGAACGAATTAAAGGAATGGGCGTGGACATCGCACCCGTGCTCCTGCATGTTGGCCTGGGAACATTCCGTCCAGTGGAAGTGGAAGATATTACCCATCACCATATGCATGCCGAGTACTACGAAATATCTGAAGCAACCTCCCAGGCCATAGCAAAAGCCAGATCCAGGGGCGGCAGGGTGATTGCTGTGGGCACCACCACCACCCGCTGTTTGGAAAGTGGAGCAGATGCAGACGGAGGCGTCAGGCCAGGAGCAGGCTGGACAGACATCTTTATCTACCCGGGCTACAGGTTTAAGGTCATCGACGGCTTAATCACCAATTTTCATCTTCCGAAATCTACTTTACTGATGATGGTTTCCGCCCTGGCCGGAAGGGAAAAGATCCTGAGAGCATACGAAGAGGCCGTTCGTGAAAAATACAGGTTTTACAGTTTCGGGGACGCGATGCTGATCATCTAATCTGTAGCTGTACATTTTACCGAAAAAGAGTTAGAATGGTTATTAGTTTTGAAAAAACAGGAGGGATCCATGGCCTTCCGCTTTTCTATTCTGCATCAAGATCAGACCAGCCGCGCCCGGCTGGGGCTTTTACACACCCCCCACGGGACAGTGGAAACCCCTGTCTTTATGCCGGTGGGCACTCAGGCCACGGTCAAAACCATGACCCCGGAAGAAGTTTATGAAGTGGGCGGCAGGCTTATTCTAAGCAACACCTATCATCTCTACCTGCGGCCAGGCCATGAACTGATCAGAGAGGCCGGCGGGCTGCACCGTTTTATGCACTGGGATGGTCCCATCCTCACTGACAGCGGCGGTTTTCAGGTATTCAGCCTGGGGCCCCTGCGCAAGGTTACGGAGGAAGGGGTAACCTTCCGGTCCCATATTGACGGCTCAGAACATTTTTTCAGTCCGGAAAAAGCTATGGAAGTGCAGATGGCCCTGGGTTCCGATATTGCCATGGCCTTTGACGAGTGTGCTCCTTATCCATGCACCCGGGAGTATGCCAAAGAGGCTCTGGAAAGGACCACCAGATGGGCCCGGCGCTGTCTGGCCGTCCACAACAGGGCTGACCAGGCTCTATTTGGTATAATTCAGGGGAGCACCTATCCTGACCTGCGCCTGGAAAGCGCAAAGGAACTCGTTGAAATGGACTTTTCCGGTTACGCCATCGGGGGCTTGAGCGTGGGTGAACCAAAGGATCTGATGTATCAGATGCTGGAATGCACAATACCGGTTTTGCCGGAAGAAAAACCGCGCTACCTGATGGGTGTGGGTTCTCCCGATTGCTTGCTGGAGGGTATCGTCAGAGGAGTTGATATGTTCGACTGCGTCCTGCCGACCCGGCTTGCCCGCAACGGCACTGTCCTGACCCGGCACGGCAAACTTGTGGTACGGAATGCAGAATACACCCGGGATTTTAGGCCTCTGGACCCGGAATGTGGTTGTTACACCTGCAGGCATTATACCCGGGCCTACATCAGACACCTGATTAAAGCTGGTGAAGTTTTAGGCATACGCCTGACCACAATTCATAACCTGCACTTTGTACTTAATATAATGCAAGAAGCTAAATCAGCAATTCGTCAGGGGACTATCCTGGAATACAGGGACAACTTTTTAAAAACTTACTTACAAAGTTAGAGCACATTTTTTAAATATCTTCTTCAATAAAGGAATTTTAGCCTGGAGGAAGAAATAAAAAATTAACGGGAAAGGAGGCTTCACGAGTGGACCCACAAACTTTATCCATACTATACATCGTCGCCCTGTTTGCAATTCTTTATTTTTTAATAATCCGTCCCCAACAGCAGCGCCAGAAAAAACACCAGGAGATGATTAAAAGCCTTAAACCGAACGACAGAGTTACGACGATCGGCGGAATCTTCGGTACAATTGTAAAATTGAAAGAGGATTCGATTATTTTAAGAATAGCCGATAATGTCCGGATTGAGGTCTTGAAAAACTCCATCTCCCAGGTTGTCAGCAAGGAAGAAGATGATGAAGAAGAAGGTAAGGTGAAGACAAAGGAGTAGACCGGCCGTCTACTCTTTTTCTGAGTTCAGGTAAAAGACCTGGGGCTGGTTAAATAAAAATCCTTCCCGTTTTTGCCAATTTAGTTTTATTGGATAGCTGTTCCCGGTACAACTACCTTTCCTTATTGTTCCGAGGGGGTTACCCGCTTATGATCACACTGGAAGATATCAAAAAAGACCCTGTGATCGATGCTTTTATCCGGAAAGGAAACAAGTATTTGGGGGTTTTAGGTTTTACCGAGCACAGTTACCGCCACGTCAACCTGGTCTCCAGTATAGCCAGGAACATCCTGGAAAGGTTGGGCTATCCCGAGAGGCAGGTTGAACTGGCCGCCATTGCCGGATACATGCATGATATCGGAAACGTAGTCAGCCGCAACGAGCACGGAATTTCGGGAGCGGTGATAGCCTACCCGATCCTGATGCAGATGGGGATGCACCCGGAGGAAATTGCCACCGTTATCTCGGCTATCGCCAACCACGAAGAGCAGTATGGTCACGCCATTAACAGCGTGGCAGCAGCCCTAATTGTAGCTGACAAGTCCGACGTGCACCGCTCCAGGGTGCGGAACGCGGACTTTGCTACCTTTGACATTCATGACCGGGTCAACTATGCCGTTGAGCACTCCTTTCTCTGGGTTTCCGATGATAAGCAAACCATCACCATGGAATTGACCATCGATATCGATATCTGTCCTGTCATGGAATACTTTGAAATCTTCCTGAGCAGGATGATTATGTGCAGGAGAGCCGCAAACTTCCTGAAGTGTAAATTCGAACTGGTGGTTAACGGGGCTAAGCTGTTGTAGAATGTTATTAACGACGCACAAGGGGGAGTAGAACCAAATGAAGTGGGACAAAATCCTGATCTTGCTTGGTATCATTCTGGTTACTGCAGTTGTTGCTGTAGCTGCTGCAAAACCGCTGATCCCGGGTGTACAATGGCTTCCATTTACAAATTTAATTAAACAGGGGCTTGATTTAAAGGGAGGCGTCCACGTGGTCCTGGAGGCCGTGGAGACGCCGGATGCGCCGGTAACAGCGGACCGGGTCAAGCAGGCCATGGCCATCATTGAAAACAGGGTTAATGCCTTCGGCGTAGCGGAGCCCATCGTGCAATTGGAAGGCTCCCGCCGGATTATTGTGGAACTGGCCGGCATCGATAACCCCGATGAAGCTGTAAGCAATATGATTAAAACGGCCTACCTGGAATTTAAAACAGAGGACGGCAAAACCGTCCTGACCGGCCGCCAGTTGAAAAACGCCGTGGCAGGGATAAATCCCCAGACCAACCAGGCCGAAGTCAACCTGGAATTTGAGCCGGACGGGGCGAAAATTTTCGCGGACGTAACGGCTCAGAACGTGGGCAGGCAGTTAGCCATTGTTCTGGACGGAAATGTGATCCAGGCCCCGGCCATAAGGGAACCCATTCCCAACGGCAGGGCCCAGATATCTCCCTATGAATCCCTGGATGAGGCTGAAAACATCGCCATCCTGCTCCGTTCCGGCTCACTGCCGGTCAAGCTGGAAGTGATGGAGAAAAGGACCGTGGGGCCCACCCTTGGCTCCGATTCCCTGGATAAATCCATAAAAGCCGGAATTGCCGGCCTCATCGCCATTCTTGCCTTCATGATCATTTACTACAGGGTACCGGGGCTGGTGGCCAACCTGGCTCTGGTGATTTATACCCTGCTCGTATTGTTGATTTTTGCCGCGCTGCACGTAACCATGACCCTGCCAGGCATTGCAGGTTTCCTGCTCTCCCTGGGGATGGCGGTGGACGCAAACATTATCATTTACGAGCGCCTGAAAGAAGAAATAAAGAGCGGCAAGACCCTGCGCTCGGCTATTGACGCAGGATTTAAGCGGGCCTTTGTGGCTATTCTGGATTCAAATGTAACCACCCTGATTGCTGCAGCCGTTCTCTACTACTTTGGGACGGGACCCATTAAGGGCTTTGCCGTTACACTCTCAATCGGTATTCTGTCCAGCATGTTTACGGCCATAACCATGACCAGATGGATCCTGCACCTGGTGGCTGCAAGTAACCTGGCACGCAATCCTAAATTGTACGGAGCATAGGGGGGATTAATTTGTTAAGCTTGCGTGAAAGGATGCCTTTTCACTATGTTAAACTCAGGAAATTCTGGTACCTCATCTCTTTGTTATTTATTATACCAGGGCTTATTTCTCTCTGTATCCAGGGACTTCACCTGGGTATTGACTTCACCGGTGGGAACCTCCTAGAGCTCCGGTTCAACCAGGCTACTTCCGTGGAGCAGGTCCGGGAGGTACTGGGCAGTTTCGGCCTGGAGGGCGCCTCTATCCAGCAAAGCGAGGAGACCGATTTTCTAATCCGGACCAGGGAACTAAATGAAGAGGAAAACTCAAGGATCGTCCAGGCTCTTGAGGACAAATACGGTGAGGTAACTTTGCTGCGTTCCGAGCGGGTAGGGCCGGTTATGGGCCGGGAACTGATATTCAAAGCGCTGGGGGCGCTGGCTGTAGCCTCAGTTTTAATGATTATCTACATCGCCTGGCGTTTTGAGTTCAAACAGGGGCTTGCTGCCGTAATCGCACTGTTACACGATGTCTTTATCGTCCTGGGCGCATTCTCCGTTTTCCGCTTCGAAGTGGACAGCGCCTTTGTTGCCGCCATCCTGACCATTATCGGCTACTCCATTAATGACACCATTGTAATTTTTGACAGGATCCGGGAGAACCTGCTCTATAAAAAGAAAGGGGAAACCCTGGAGGATACCATCAACGTAAGCCTCTGGCAGACCCTGGCCCGTTCCATCAATACTGTATTGACCGTGGTCATGATCCTGGCTGCCCTGCTGCTGCTCGGTGGGACAACTATTCATAACATGGTTCTGGCTCTTCTAATCGGCGTTGTTGCTGGTGCTTACTCTTCAATCTTTATAGCAAGCCCGCTGTGGTTTGATATGAAAAGGCTGGAGAAACAGCCCAAGGCCAGGGCGGCCCGGGCTTAAGACAGAATTAAGTCAAAAAGGCGTGTGGAAAACCACCGCCTTTTTTGTTTATTTGGGGGTATTCGGGACACATTAATGAATAGCCGCCTACCAACTGCATTGGCAGGCAAGACACTGGATGAGGAAGGTTATCAGTGGAAAGTCAAAATCAAATGCTCAGAATACTACAGGATAAAATAGAGGAACTGGCCCTGGCGATGGAAAAAATGAAGCTGGCCGAATACGTGCGCCTCCTTGAAAACCCCTGGCGCTTGATGCATATAAACTTTATCGCCGGTGTGGCCAGGGGGGTGGGCATCGCCGTCGGTTTTACCATTCTTGGAGCTATTGTCCTCTACTTTTTAAGAAAACTGGTCATGTTGAACCTTCCCCTGATTGGAGACTTTATTGCTGAAATTGTCAGGATGGTCCAGTCGAATATTGGGCCCTAATCTACAAGCATGGAGGTATAGTCTGGTGAAGAATGAGTTGCTTGCAAGACAGAAGGAGCGTCTTTTGTCAGAGAAGGCTGATTTGCTGAAACAGATTGATTTCGTAAACGAACAGGGACAGGGGGGACTGGGAGTTCCCCTGGGAGATTCTATTGGAGAACTCTCAACCTACGACAACCATCCTGCAGATGTCGGCTCGGAAGTGTTTGAACGGAGCAAGGATTTTGCCCTGCGGGAAAACGCCATGCTTGCTGTTGCCGCAATTGATCATGCCCTGGAAAGGATTAATAACGGAACCTACGGTTTTTGTGAAGTGTGCGGCCAGGAAATCCCCCTGGAAAGGCTCCAGGCAATGCCGTACACAACCCTGTGCCGTAACTGCAAGGAAGGGGAAGAAAAGATACCCCGGGGAAATGAGCGACCGGTTGAAGAGGATGTCATAGCCAAGACCCTGACCAGAGCTTTCAGCGATGGTCCCGGAGCGGGCTATGACGGGGGAGACGCCTGGCAGGAAGTTGCCCGCTACAGTGAAACCACTGAGGAATGGTCAAGGGGAGGCTCCTATTATGGTGATTCCAGGTTTGACACGATGGAGGACAGGGGCGCAGTGGAAGAAGTAGACAATATACCTTACGAAGTGGATGAAGACGGGGTTTTCTATAAAAATTTCCGTGGGTTTGACGATGAGAGTCCCTTCCATGGGAAATAATGGACGGGTTATTGAACTACAGATAATAACTGGTAACTGCAGGAATTAAACCAAAGATCAACTGGGGGGAGATGTTTTCAACGGTCTCTGTTCGGACGCCCTTAATTAAACCGGTGAAAACACACCGCTGTCCGGTTTAATATAATATAGATATTATGATGGAAATATTTCTGGAGCTGCTTTAAGGCCGGGTAATAATTTTTTGTTCAAATTTCTGCCGTCTTGGAACGCTAATGCGGGTTGGCTGCCCGGCAGGTCGTCCTTGGATTGAGTTAGATAATCTAATTATTAGTGGAGTGATTTTTTAAAATCGTTGAGACGTCCCGACTCCAGCAATTCTCTCAATTCCTGCTGTTGTTCTTCACTTAGTAGTTCCTTTATATTCAGGGTATGCTGGGCGACTTTTTCCGACATATAAATAGGAGTTTCCGTGCGAAGGGCCAGCGCAATGGCATCACTGGGGCGGGAATCTATTACCAGCTCCTGACCGTTGTGCCACATGTGGATTTCAGCGAAATAAGTTCCATCCCTCACATCATTGATAATAACCATGCTCAGTTTAGCCCCCAGGCGGTCACAGATGTTTTTTAAGAGGTCATGGGTCAGCGGCCGTTCCAGGCAGATACCCTGCAGGGCAAAGGCAATGGCGTGCGCTTCAAAGGGTCCTACCCAAATGGGAAGCGCCTTTACCTCTGCTTCATCAACCAGCAGGACTACCGGGTTCATCATAACATCGTAGGCGATTTCCTTTACCTTAACCGGGATCATTTTTTCACCTTCTTTTCAACTCAATCAATTAGAAAAAGAAAGCGTTAGAGGGTTTCTCTACCTGTATTCTAAAAGCAAATATTGAGGAATGTCAAACTGGTTCTATTATGAAAACAGACTTTTTCAACCTCTGCCGCTAACGCCTCAGCAGCATGGTTTCTTAACCACTTAATGTTTATTTTGACCACAGGAGTGGGTTATCCTGTCCTGGCCTTTGTAAACAACCCCAAAAAGACCTGCCTCTTGTTCCGCCAGCTAAGAAAGCCAAATAATAGGTAATTATTGCTCCGGTGGTCAAATTAATATCTCATTTAGCATGTATGATTAAAGCCTTTCTTTAATATCTTATTTTAATATTTTATTGATTATATCATAATTTGCATTTTTTAAAAGCTTATAGATACCATTATCAAACGCGGGCAGATAGATTATGCTTACAATTGAGCATAGCCACCGTTGTCGCGCTGTTAAACCTGTGCTATACTTTTTTAGACCGGCGTGCCAGTGGGAGCGGTATCGCCCGTGGGAATTCACCTGCTTTAAGAGCAGTGAATTTCGCGGGCTATTTACATTCATAGAATAAGGATGATCCAAATGAATGAAAAAATCAGGGCGGCACGTCTCTCCATTGCCTCAAGTACGGTCCTGACCCTGGCAAAACTGGCAACAGGAATTTTTATGAACTCCATAAGCGTATTATCCGAAGCAATTCACTCCGGCCTGGACCTGGTTGCTGCTATGATCGCGTTTCTTTCAGTCAGGGAATCCTCTAAACCGGCCGATGAACGCCATCCTTTCGGTCATGGCAAATTTGAAAATGTTGCAAGTATTATCGAAGCTGTTTTAATCCTGGCAGCCGCAGCTATGATCATTGCCAGCGCCTACCCCAAGCTCCGCGGTGAGGTGGAAATCCACTCCCTTGGTTTGGGAGCTGCAATCATGGGTATATCAGCCCTGGTTAATTTTTTGGTATCCCGGGAACTAATGAGTGTAGCCAGAAAAACGGAATCCCCAGCCCTGGAAGCGGATGCCTGGCATTTGCGAACAGATGTATATACCTCGCTAGGCGTTTTTGCGGGTATTCTCGCTATTAAAATAACCGGCCTGACTATTCTGGACCCGCTCATTGCTATGGGTGTGGCTTTGTTAATTGTGCGGGCGGCTGTGCGGCTTATTATCGATTCCATGCGCGGCATCCTGGACGTTCAGCTTCCGGAAAAAGAGCAGCAGGTTATCAGGGAAATTCTTGCCAAATACTCGCCCCACTACCTGGAATACCACGAATTGAAAACCAGGAAGGCGGGTCCCCAGCGTTTTATTGAGCTTCACCTGGTTGTCCCGGGGGGCAGGGCCGTTAATAAAGTCCATGATCTTTGCGACCAGATCGAAGAGGAAGTCCGCCACCATTTTAAGGATGTAAATGTCTTGATTCACATAGAGCCCTGTTACCAGCAGTGCGCCAGCTGCAATCAGGCTGGATGGCAACAGACGGATACGGCCCCAGATAAATCGTTTTGTGGGCAGCAAGCACGGAAAAACTATTTGCCGGAAAAATAATTCCGGCTTTTTTTCTTTATTTACTTATATTTAACTAGATGAGTGACCATACTATTTTAAAAAGGAGGTAAGAAGCTCTCATGACTTCAACTCTGGCGGAATACTTTGTTGGTGTTCAGCACCGCCTGCCCGAAGAGGCCGAAAGGGTGATGAAAGCCCTTGCATCTCACGGGCCTATGAACAAAGAAGAACTATCACTTACTGCAAAAGTTAAAAGGGCTGTGCTCGATCATGTCATCATGCAGCTTTATGCCCTCGGGCTGGTGGATGTTACAACAGAGGGTAAGAGTAAAATGTGCAGTGTCACGACACTGGGATGGGATTTTATCAGCCTCAGTAATGCCGGTTAAAAATCAACCGGCTCTTTTCTTTGTAGCAATATATAATATTGCGGTACCCAGCCCGGCGTGTTCTGGATTATTAATGCCTGGAATTGGGTTATGATCAATTATATTGGGGACAGGTTTACAGCAGGTTCTCCTCGTTGCCAAACAGACCCGCTTTGATTATAATTTTATTATCTATGAAAAATATTCCCAAACACAAAGCAAAAATATGGCGAGTTAAAGCATCTGATCCGGTACTAAGCCAGATCTTTGCGCATAAGCTGAAAATTTCGCCTATAACAGCCCAATTATTGATTAACCGTGGCATCTATACGGTGGAACAGGGACTGGCCTTTCTGGGCAGCGAACTGGAAAGTCTGCACAATCCCTACCTCATGAAAGATCTTAAAAAAGCTGTTGACCGGATCTTGAAAGCAGCCAGGTCAGGGGAAAGGATCCTTCTTTATGGGGATTATGATGTTGACGGTATTACCTCAACGGCTCTCCTGACAAGGGTTCTTCAAGGTATAGGTGCAGATGTCCACAGCTATCTACCGCACAGGCTTACAGAGGGCTACGGCCTTCACCTGGCTCCCCTGCAACGGGCCAGAGAGGAAGGGACCAGCCTGGTAGTTACCCTGGACTGCGGTATTAACGCTCTGGAAGAAGCCCTGTGGGCTAAAAATAACGGCCTCGATTTGATTATCACCGACCACCACGAACCGCCGCCGGAACTGCCCCAGGCTGTTGCCGTTGTCAATCCCAAAAGGCAGGACTGTCTGTACCCATTTAAAGAATTAGCCGGTGTTGGTGTCGCCCTGAAAGTTGCCCAGGCCATCATCAAGGAATCCGGTAAAAAGAACGCGGCCTGGCAGGACTATTTAGACCTGGTCTGTCTGGGGACCATAGCTGATGTTGTCCCTCTGCACGGGGAAAACCGGATTTTGGTCAAACACGGCCTCCCCAGGCTGGCCCACACTGATAAGTGCGGGCTACGGGCTTTAATAAAAGTAAGCGGTATTGAGAAAAATACCCTTTGCGCCAGGGATGTGGGTTTCGGCCTTGCCCCCAGGCTGAATGCAGCCGGCAGGCTGGATAGTCCCGGGAAAGCGCTAAGACTCTTACTGACGGATAACCCTGCCGAGGCCTGGGAAATAGCATGTGAATTGAACCGGAGCAACCAGGAGCGTCAAAAAATTGAGACTGATGTACTGAATGAAGCGTTCCATCTCCTGCAGGCAAAACCCCATCTCCAGGAAGCAAAGGTGCTGGTCCTGGCCTCGGAGGGATGGCATCCAGGTGTTATTGGTATCGTTGCTTCCCGTTTAACAGAGATGTTCAACCGCCCGGTGCTGTTAGTAGCCCTTGAGGGCGAAGAAGGAAAAGGTTCAGCCAGAAGCATACCGGGTTTCAACATGTATCAGGCCCTGGATCACTGCCGCGAGCATCTCTTGAATTACGGGGGGCATGCCCTGGCTGCCGGTTTTACCATCGACAGAGTTAAAATCGAAGGCCTGGCAAAGGAGATTAACCATTACGCTGCGGAAGTATTTGCCCATGTAGAAACGGTTCCGCTCCTGGAGCTGGACGCAATAATTGACGCTGCTCAAATTGATGAGGAACTGGTAGGAGAAATTGAAAGTTTAAGCCCCTTTGGTAATACTAACCCACAACCCCTGCTTTGCTTCCGAAAAGCAAAAATCCTGGAAAGCCGGGTTGTGGGTAAGAACGCCAACCACTTAAAATTTAAACTTAAAGTGGAGAATAAAGCCCTGGAGGGAATTGGTTTTAATCTAGGTGCCTATGCCGAAACCGTGGCTGCAGCCAGCGAGGTAGATCTTGCCTTTGTTCCGGCGCTGAACAGTTTTAACGGGAGATGCTCAATTGTATTGGAAGTCAAAGAACTGGGCACTCCTGCTTCCCTGGATGTTTTGAACCAGGACGAAAGTCTTAATTTTGATTCCAGTTTTACAGACATCCTGAAAGAAAACTCAGAGCTACAGGTTGATTTGTTTGTACCGGAATTCGTTCTGGAAACTCTTGACAATAATATTCCATTCTCTGACCATGACACTATTTTCTCCGGCCTTGATACTGATAAAGTAAAGGAATTGTTTCATAATGTGGTCTTAACAGACTGGCGCGGGATTTTAGACCGGCCGGCGCAACTGGCAAAACTGGCTGAGTGCGGCGAGCCTACCCTGGTAATCACCTCCTGCGCTTATCAAACCATTGAACTTGCTCGCTTTCTTCAACTAACAAACCCGGCCCTGCGCGGTCAAACAGGTTGCCTGAATAAAGCTGTCTCAGCGGAGCAAAGGGACCGGACAGCAAGTATGTTTCAGTCAGGACAGATTAAGATCGTCATTGCAACTCCCAATACAGCCGTCCCTTTAATTAGCTATGCCCAGGAAGTTTTGTTCTACCATCTTCCCTATGATGATCTGGCCTGCTCATCTATAATTCGGGCGATGCAGCCGGGCGGACGCCTCTATCTCCTTTTTGGACCTGAAGACTTTGAAGAGAATAAAACCTGGCTGGAGGTAATGGCGCCTGACAGGAACTGCCTGGCAATAATTTATAGTTACTTGCGTAAGGCAAACAACAATGGTTTTCTCGAGCTCACAGACGGGGCAGATCTTGTAAGAGCCATGTCCCTGGCTGGATTTCCTAAATTCCATGCCTGTACAACAAAGACAGCTCTTAAAATATTTCAGGAACTGAGCCTTATTATCAAGCAGGATCTTGCTCAAACCAAAAGGTTCAAACTGTTGCCGGCCCCTTCAAAAAAGAAGGATCTGGGCGAATCTATTACCTTTCGAAGTCTTCAATCAATTAAAAATAAATCTCTCAGCTGGATGAAGTTTATTCTAAACGATCCCCTTCATCCTTAAAATAGAATAATCACTCCATAAGGAATAGATAATCAACACAGAGGAGGGTAAATCATGGATTTTAAGAGTAAAATCAGGGAAATAAGGGATTTTCCCCGGGAGGGGATTAATTATAAAGACATATCTACCCTCCTTCTCGACAGTGAGGCCTACCACGCGGCCATAAATGAACTGGCAAAACAGTGTAAACACAAACAGGCGGATTTGATTGTCTGCCCCAAAGCCAGGGCTTTGACAATCGGTGCCCCTCTGGCTTATGTCCTTGGCGTAGGCCTGATTGTTTTAGGGAACGCCGGCAGGATACCGGAAGACGATATCTCGGCCTGGCATAATACCCAGGATTTCGCAGGTGAATCAATGGAGATCAACCTGGAGGCCATTAAACCAAATTCGAAAGTCCTTGTTGTCGATGAATTGCTTGCCACAGGCAGAACTGCCGCCAGCACAATAAAACTTATTGAGAAGCTGGGCGGCGATGTGGTGGGAACAGTTTTTCTGATTGAACTTACCGGATTAGGTGGTAGAGTAAATCTAACAGATTATGATACAATATCATTGATTCAGTACAACTATTAGAGGGAAATGATTGATATGGAAAACCTCGCCTGTCTTTCTACCGGGGAATTTATCGAGCACCCGGAGGAAAACGTTAAACCGGGAGCTAAAGGCATGCCTGCAAAACCACAAGACCTGGATCACAAGGCAGCCCTAGAAGAACTTTTCCGGCTAATCAAGGCTTATAATGCCAATGTGGATATAGCCGCTATTCAGGCTGCCTATGAATATGCAGAAAAAGCACACCGGAATCAAAAACGGTTTTCGGGTGAGCCTTATATTGTTCATCCCCTGGAAGTAGCAAAAATACTGGCACAATTAGAACTTGACCCGGAGACAATCATGGCGGGTTTGCTCCATGATGTGGTTGAGGATACTGGAATAACCCTGGAGGATATCCAGGTAAAATTTGGTAAAGAAGTAGCGCTCCTGGTGGACGGGGTGACCAAACTCAGCCGGTTCGAATTTAAATCAAAAGAAGAACAACAGGCGGAAAATTTGCGCAAGATGTTTCTGGCCATGGCCAAGGACATCCGGGTTATTCTAATTAAGCTGGCTGACCGCCTGCACAACCTGCGCACCCTTAAATACCACCCTGTGCCCAAGCAGCAGGAGATTGCCCAGGAAACACTTGAAATATTTGCCCCCCTGGCACACCGCCTGGGAATCTATAGAATCAAATGGGAGCTGGAAGACTTATCCTTCCGTTTCAAGGAACCGGACCGCTATTTCGAACTGGTCAAAAAAATAGCTGAGACCCGCAAGAAACGGGAAGAAAAGATCAATTACGTAATCTCAATCTTGCAAGATAAACTTAAAACCATGGGCATATCGGCTGTAATCGAGGGCCGGCCCAAACACCTTTACAGCATTAACGAAAAAATGATCAAGCAAAATGTTGACCTGAACGAAATTTATGATGTTATGGCCGTGCGTTGCCTGGTTGATACCGTGAAGGACTGCTACGCCACCCTGGGCATTGTTCATACGATGTGGACCCCTATACCCGGGCGGTTCAAAGACTTCATTGCCATGCCCAAGTCCAATATGTACCAATCCCTGCACACAACTGTGGTGGGTCCCCTGGGAGAACCCCTGGAGATTCAAATCCGCACCATGGAAATGCACAAAACCGCCGAATACGGAATTGCTGCCCACTGGCGCTATAAGGAAGGCACCAAGGGGGACAGCGAGTTTGATAAAAAGCTAGCCTGGCTGCGCCAGCTTTTAGAGTGGCAACATGAATTACGGGATGCCAGGGAGTTCATGGAAAACCTCAAAATCGACTTGTTTGACGATGCGGTATTTGTTTTTTCACCCAAGGGAGATGTCTTGGAACTGCCGGCAGGTTCAGTGCCCCTTGACTTTGCATACCGTATTCACACGGATGTGGGTCACCGTTGTATAGGGGCCAAAGTAAACGGCCGGATCGTACCCCTGGATTATGTTTTAAAGAACGGCGACATTGTGGAAATTCTGACCTCGAAGAACAGCGCGCCCAAACGGGATTGGCTTAATATAGTCAAAACTTCCCAATCCAGGACCAAAATAAAACAGTGGTTCAAGAAAGAAAACCGTGAAGAGAATATTCTTAAGGGAAGAGAACTACTCGAGCGGGAAGCCAGGAAACAGGGACTGGAAGCGGAATCTTTAAAGCCGGAGAAGCTTCTGGAAATAGGTAAAAAGCTGTCCTTTTTCACACTTGAGGAACTTTTCGCCGCAATTGGAGACGGCGTTATTACCGCAAACAGCATCCTTAACAAAATAAAGCTGGAGGAAGCTAGATCAGAGAAAAGGGGATTGCTGTCAGAAGAAGTCCAGACTCTTAAAAACGAAATTAAACTACCGGCCGGATGGCGTGGTAAACCTACCCAGGGAATACGGGTCAAGGGAATAGACAATCTACTGGTTAGACTATCTCACTGCTGCAACCCTGTACCAGGCGATCCAATCCTGGGTTATATTACCCGGGGCCGGGGCATATCCATCCATCGCATCGATTGCAGAAACATCACCACCTATATGCAGTGCGAAAGGGAACGCCTGGTGGATGTGGCCTGGGACGAGGAATTCAAAGACCCCTTCCAGGTCAAGCTGGAAGTAAACGGGATGGACCGGTCGGGTTTTCTGAGCGATATCATGGCTGTACTCGTTGATATGAAAATAAGCGCCAACTGGGTAACAGCCAGAGGCAAAAAAGACGGCGGGGCTGTGGTAGATCTGGTGCTGGAAATAAAAGACCTGGTACAACTTGAACATATCATGAACAGAATAAAAAGGATTAAAGACGTCTATGACGTGAAGCGGGTCAGCTTCAACGGGCAGCCCCAGAATCCGCTCAATTAAGGTAAGGGGGAAATTGTTTGCGTGCAGTTGTCCAGAGGGTTACCCGGGGCTCAGTAACAGTGGAAGGCAATAAGGTCTGCGAAATTGGACCTGGCCTGGTGGTGCTCCTGGGTGTGGGGCGCAGCGATACAGCGGAAGACGCCGGGTACCTTGCTGAGAAGATCGCTAATTTACGAATTTTTGAAGATAACCAGGGAAAAATGAACCTTTCGGTTCTTGATACAGGTGGGTCGCTGCTTGTGGTATCCCAGTTTACCCTTTACGGGGACTGCCGGAAAGGGAGAAGGCCGGGCTTTACCGAAGCAGCCTTACCGGAGGACGCTCTGAACCTGTACAACAAATTTGTGCAGGACCTGAAGGATATGGGGCTGAGCGTGACAACCGGACACTTTAGAGAGCATATGCTGGTGGAAATTCTTAACGACGGCCCTGTAACAATGCTCCTGGATAGTAAAAAAGGTTTTTAAACCCGGAGGTGTGTTATAACTCATGATCTTTACTGGATTACCTGTTGGCCCTTTTGAAACAAACTGCTACATTATCGGCTGCGAGGAAACAAAGGAAGGGGCAGTTGTGGACCCCGGTTTCGAGGCCGAAAAAATTTTGAAAAGGATCGAAAAACTGGGATTAAATATCCGCTATATTATCCTCACCCATGGTCACGTCGATCACATCGGAGCCCTGGCAGAGGTGCAGCAGGCCACCGGGGCGAAGGTTTTAATTCATGCTGAAGACGCCGGAATGCTCACAGACTCAAGAAAGAATCTTTCCACCTTTACCGGCCGTGGGTTAAAATTCAAAGAAGCTGACCGCCTTTTGCAGGAAGGAGACAAGATTAAGGTAGGTAACTTGGAGTTCGAAGTTATTCACACCCCGGGTCATACTCAGGGAGGCATCAGCCTCAAATGTGGTCCTGATACCCTGCTCACGGGAGATGCCCTTTTTGCCGGTTCCGTTGGCCGCTCGGATTTTCCAGGAGGAAGCCACACACAGTTAATAAACTCCATTAAAAACAAGCTCCTTGTTTTTCCTCCCGAAACTAAAGTTTTCCCCGGTCACGGCCCGTCTTCCACCATTGGGGAAGAAAAACTCTACAATCCCTTTCTCAGATAAGCAAAATTATGCCTGGAAAACAGCCATTGAACATAAGCTTCCAAAAACCTTAAATTTCAGGAAGCTTATTTTTTCTTCTTTACTGCATAGATTTACTTAATTACCCGCCCTAAGGGCTGGTAGTTTAATGAATTACATCCCCACTGCCCCGGCTGATATCCCCAGCGGAGCAGGGGACTCCTTGCTTTTCAGCCCGGGGAGCGCAATGCCCGCAACTGCAGGTTTCCTCCTTTTTTCCCTTTGGCTTAAACCCCGCCGACTCCAGGGCGTCGACTAACTGGTTACGGATGTATTTCAGGTACCTGGCCCGGAGTTCCCTTTGCTCCTTTTCTTCCTGTGGGGTAAGCCCTTGTTCCCTTTTTTTACGGGCAAGCCAGTTAATTCGTGCAACCAAATCATTCATATTAGAATTATCACCTCGGCTCTATTATAATCCCATCAGAGTTATATTTCCAGGAATACAGGAATGCCGGCAATACCTTCATTGACAAATTGACTTCTTTTGCATAAAATGTTTTTCAGGCAACAATGAATCCAAAAAGACTTTAGATTTTTACACAGGTCTAAAGCAATGACCGGGAAAAGTAGGCGCCCTGGTTTATGTCAGGGAGGGAGAGCCATCGACTGAAAGCTCTCCTCAATAAACAGGCGTTGAAGAACACCCGGGAGCGGTTCCCGAACGCGCCCTGGGCGCCAGTAGGCGGGCCCGGTAACCCCCGTTAAAGGGTCGAAAGGGAATACCAGAGGTTTTCCGAACAAGGGTGGCACCACGGATAAAACATCCGTCCCTGGCCATGCTGTCACATGGTCCGGGTCGGATTTTTGTTGTTAACTGTTTATTTTAAAGGAGGCTTAGACCGATGCTGACAACCCGTCCCCGCGGTACCAATGACATTCTGCCCGGAGAAGTAGAAAAATGGCATTTTATCGAGCACCAAATCCGCGCTATCTGCCGCGAATACGGGTACTCAGAAATCAGGACACCAATTTTTGAGCATACCGAGCTATTCCTGCGTGGTGTGGGTGATACAACTGACATCGTTGAAAAAGAGATGTACACCTTTATAGACAGGGGTAACCGGAGCATCACCCTGAGGCCTGAAAATACTGCGTCTGTTGTCAGGGCTTATCTGGAGGAAAACCTTTACGCCGGCCCCCAGCCGGTTAAGCTTTACTACTGCGGTCCCATGTTCCGTTATGACCGCCCCCAGGCCGGACGCTTCAGGCAGTTTCACCAGTTTGGGATTGAAGTTTTCGGATCCCACGATCCGGCGCTTGACGCCGAGGTCATGGCTATGGCTATGGATTTTTACGGCAGGCTGGGTTTGCGAAACCTGAAGCTGCTCGTAAATAGTATCGGCTGCCCTGAATGTCGCCCGGTTCTGCGTCAAAAGCTGCAGGATTATTTCCGGCCCAAACTGGACAACCTCTGCCACAACTGCCGGGAGCGTTTTAAAAAGAACCCTTTGAGAATTCTGGACTGTAAAGAGAAAAAATGCTCAGCTGCCGGGGAAGGCGCCCCCGCGATCCTGGACTGCCTTTGTCAGGATTGCCGGGAACATTTCGAGGAGGTCAAGCGCCACCTGAAATTGCTGGATATTTCCTTTATCGTTGACCGGCGTCTGGTGCGCGGGCTGGACTACTATACCCATACAACCTTCGAAATCACTGCGGAGGACATTGGAGCCCAGAGCTCCATCGGCGGTGGAGGCCGTTATAACGGTCTGGTGGAAATCTGCGGTGGTCCCCCCACCCCTGGTATCGGCTTCGCCCTGGGCATCGAGCGAATTCTTTTGGCCTTGGAACGCCAGGGAATTAAGCTACCGGGTTTGACGCGGCCCGAAGTCTTTGTGGTTACAGCCGGTGACCAGGCTGCCGACGCAGCTTTCCGCCTGCTCTTCAAACTCCGCTCCGGCGGTATCCCCGCCGACAAGGACTACATGGGCAGAAGTTTGAAAGCCCAGATGAAGTATGCCGGGAAAACCGGTGTAAGGTATGCCGTCATTATCGGCGAGGAGGAAGTGAAAAAAGGTTTAGTACTGGTCCGGGACATGAGAACGGGAACACAGGAGGCCGTAGCAGCAGACCAGGCGGTACAATACATTCAAAACCAAAAACAGCAGGGATAATAAATAACATGGCAGGAAAAGGCAAGCCTGTTTTCCAGTTACATCATAGTTAAACTGTGCGGGAGGGCTCTTGAAAGATGATTGAAGAACAGCAAATTGAATGGTTTAAACAAAGCCAGATCGATTCTATGGAAGGATTAAAGCGCAGCCACTACTGCGGTGATTTAAATACCAGCCACAACGGGGAAACAGTGGTCTTAATGGGCTGGGTCCAGAGCCGGCGCGACCACGGGGGCTTGATCTTTGTCGATCTCAGGGACATTAAAGGTATAGTCCAGGTGGTCTTCAGTCCTGATTTACACCAGGAGGCTTTTCATAAAGCCGAGGGGGTACGCAGCGAGTACGTCCTGGCTGTGCGGGGAACTGTCAGAATAAGGCCGGAAGGAACAGCAAACCCAAACCTGGCCACAGGTGAAGTTGAAGTACTGGCCCATGAACTGCGGGTTTTAAACAAGGCCAAGACGCCGCCCTTTTACATTGAGGACGGGGTGGATGTTGATGAAAACGTGCGGCTCCGCTACCGCTACCTGGACCTGCGCCGCCCGGAGATGCAGAAAGCTCTTATTCTGCGCCACCGGGCAGCCAAGTCGGTCCGTGATTACCTAAACGAGCAAGGGTTTTTTGAGATCGAAACCCCGATGCTGACCAGAAGTACTCCGGAAGGCGCCCGGGATTACCTTGTTCCCAGCCGTGTTAATCCAGGCAAGTTTTACGCTCTTCCCCAATCTCCCCAGCTCCTTAAACAAATTCTAATGGTAGCTGGGATGGACCGGTACTATCAAATTGTGCGCTGTTTCCGCGACGAAGACCTGCGGGCTGATCGCCAGCCTGAATTCACCCAGATTGATATCGAAATGTCCTTTGTCAACGAAGATGAGGTTATGAGCTACATGGAGGGGCTGGTGGTCAGGCTTTGCCGTGACACCATAGGGTTAGATGTCCCCCGCCCCTTTTTGAGGCTTTCTTACCAGGAAGCTATGGACCGTTTTGGTACGGACAAGCCGGATACCCGCTTCGGCCTGGAGCTTGTAGACATTACCAGCATTGCTGCCGGTTGCGGTTTCAAGGTCTTTGCCTCAGCTGTCGCCGGAGGGGGCCAGGTCAAGGGGATTAACGCCAAGGGTTGCGCTTCCTTCAGCCGCAAGGATATCGATGATCTCACAGCCTACGCTGCAATCTACAAAGCCAAGGGACTGGCTTACTTTATCGTCACAGAAGACGGAATAAAGTCTACCATCGCCAAGTTTTTTACAGAAGGCGAGCTACAGGCCATCCTGGCTAAAATGGAGGCCCGTCCCGGCGACCTTTTGCTCTTCGTTGCCGACAAGCCTCAGGTGGTGGCCGACTCTTTGGGAGCCTTGCGCCTGCACCTGGCAGAACGCCTGGATCTAATTCCACGCCATACCTTCAATTTTTTATGGGTGGTAGACTTCCCCCTGTTGGAATACGATCCCGGGGAGAAGCGTTATGTTGCTATGCACCATCCCTTTACTTCTCCAAAGGACAGCGACCTGCCGCTGCTTGAAAAAGACCCCGGCAAGGTCAAGGCCAAGGCCTACGATATGGTCCTGAACGGCGTGGAAGTAGGCGGTGGCAGCATCAGGATCCACCGCAGGGATGTCCAGGAAAAACTGTTTTCTCTCATCGGGATCAGCCCCGAGGAAGCAAAGGATAAGTTCGGCTACATGCTGGAAGCTTTCGAATACGGCACCCCGCCCCACGGTGGATTCGCCTTCGGATTCGACCGCCTTGTCATGCTGCTGGCTGGAAAGAAATCAATACGCGATGTAATCGCTTTTCCCAAAACCCAGAGCGCAAGCGACCTGATGACCCAGGCGCCCGGCCCGGTAACGGAGGCGCAGCTTAAGGAATTACATTTAAAGACGGTCCTCAGGAAATAGGCTTTAAAATGTATAGGGATGAAAATTTTGCAAACACTAACAACAAGTTAAAGCTATTACCACTTGAAAAGGGCAATATGTTATGTTAACATTAAGGTGAAATAAAAAGCCCTACGATGTACGTGATAAACCTTGAAGTTTTTGCCAACACAATTACAATGGAGCCTGAGCTCTGAATGTGGCTTGCATGCCTCCACGATGTTGAGGAAGCAAAAAGCATTCAGGAGGGCATCCACCTTGGAGGAAGCAGGTTCAAACTTTTGGGAATTCACGGCATCAGTGGGGTTTGAGATGAGAGTTCTAAGCTGACGGGTTTTCAGTTCCGGCTTGAACAGGCTGCAACTGAAAACCCTTTGTTTATGATTGATGATTATTTGATGTCTTATTGAGGTGGAATAAGGTGTCTGTTCGTTTTTCCCGCACCTCTATGCTTATCGGCGAAGAAGGTCTTGACCGGTTGATGAGCTCCAAAGTTGCCATATTCGGGCTGGGCGGTGTAGGATCTTATGCTGTTGAAGGACTTGCCAGGGCCGGTATCGGTAATTTTCACCTGGTGGACTTCGACCTTGTGGAGGAGACAAATATAAACCGTCAAATCCACGCCTTAACGAATACCCTGGGCAGGTTCAAGACAGAATTAATGGCAGAACGGATTCTGCAAATAAATCCCGAAGCCACTGTCAGCACCCATTCTGCCAGATACCTGCCCGGCAGTGGAGAAAGCCTGATTCCTCCGGGTTTAGACTATCTTGTGGACGCCATTGATGATTTAGCCGCAAAGGTGGACCTGATTGCCTACTCAGTGAATAAAGGCATACCAGTTATTTCGGCCATGGGTGCAGGTAATAAACTGGACCCAAAATTATTTGAAGTTGCGGATATAGCTCAAACATCCGTCTGTCCTCTGGCCAGAAATGTCCGCAAAAGGCTGCGGGAGATGGGTATTAACCGGGGCGTGAAAGTTGTCTACTCAAAAGAGTTGCCCTTGCATCCCCTTTTACCTGACGGGAGTGAAGCGGGTAAGCCCAGCCCGGGCGTGATTGCCAAACGCGTTTGCGGCAGCATTTCCTTTGTTCCATCTGTTGCAGGTTTAATCATTGCCGGCGAAGTGGTTAGGGATTTATTGGAAATGAATACTGGCTAAAAGTAGCTAGTGAAAAGAGGAACATTTCACATTATAATGAAGTAAAATTCAAAAACATCATTATATTCTGCTAATTTTTCTTCACATAATCCATAAAAAGCGTACCCTACTTATTAGTTTTAATAAATCTAGCTAAGTGCTGTAAATGTAAGGGCAAATTTATGTTTAATTGACAAAGAGTTTTCAGAGGTATTATAATTGAATGGGTAGATCCTCTAATAGGTAACTATTGCTTGATTATTCAAACTATTTAATGTGATTGTATTTTTGTGTGTATGGGAGAGTAGGATTACAGTATTAAAGAGAGGGGAGAGGAAACCTTTGGCTAGCGAAAAAGTCATGATATTGAACGACTCTAACTTTAGCCAAGTGATCAGTGAAACCACATTGCCAATTCTGGTTGATTTCTGGGCAGAATGGTGCGGTCCGTGTAAAATGATTGGTCCGGTTGTTGAAAAAATAGCAGAGGAATTTGAGGGAAAAGTTCAGGTGGCCAAACTGGATGTTGACGAAAATCACAGCATTGCCTCGAACTATAAGGTAGTAAGTATACCGACCCTGATTCTCTTTAAAGAAGGCAAAGAAATTGAGCGCTCCATCGGTTACAAGAACGAGGAGGAATTACGGAGCTTACTGAACAAGCACGTATAATTTTTATTCCAGCAGCTAAGTAAGACTGATAATTACCACGGTTAGGATTTTGACATATAAAAATATTCTTTTAGAGTTAAGCACGTGTAACGTGCTTTTTTTATTTAGCAAATGACGGTATGATTTAATCAAATCACAGGCCAAAATAATAATCCTGATCTCAGGAAAAAGCAACGGGAGTGATTGAGGGTGAACCTGTTTGAACAGGCCATGGAAAAAAATCTTTCCACTACAGCCCCCTTAGCTGAAAGGATGAGACCCAGAACTCTGGAGGAGTTTGAAGAGCAGACTGAAATTGTAGGCAAGGGTACTCCTTTGAGACGTTCCATTGAAGCTGACAATTTGATGTCCGTCATTTTTTATGGTCCCCCGGGAACCGGAAAAACGACTTTGGCCAGGATAATTGCCGGTATGACCAGAGCTCATTTTGAAATCATTAACGCCGTAACGGCAGGGCTGGCAGACATCAGGCGAGTTGTGGAAGAAGCGAAGGAGCGCCGCTCCCTTTACAATAAAAAGACCATCCTGTTCATAGATGAAATCCACCGTTTTAATAAATTGCAGCAGGATGCGCTGCTTCCCTTTGTAGAAAATGGCCTGATTACCTTGATTGGTTCCACCACCGAAAATCCCATGTTCGCAGTTAACCGGCCGCTCCTGTCGCGCTCCCAGTTGTACCGCTTCAATCTTCTCTCCAAAGGGGCTGTATTGCGGCTCTTAACCAGGGCCCTCGCTGACGAGGAAAGGGGACTGGGCCGCTACCGCACGGAAGTCCAACCACAGGCTTTAGAACACCTGGCCGGGGTAGCCAACGGAGATGCCAGGGTTGCTTTAAATGCACTGGAACTGGCGGTTATGACCACTCCGCCCGATTCCGAGGGAATCCGCAGGATAACCCTTGCAGAGGCGGAGGAGGCCATTCAAAAACGTGTCCTGAGGTACGACCGGGAAGATGAGCATTACGACGTGATCTCTGCCTTTATCAAAAGCATGAGGGGCTCCGATCCCCAGGCCACTCTTTACTGGCTGGCCAGAATGCTCTATGCCGGAGAAGATCCCGCTTTCATTTGTCGCCGGATTATGATCCACGCCGCTGAAGACGTGGGGCTGGCCGATCCCCGGGCACTTCTTATCGCCTCTGCTGCAGCGCAGGCTGTGGAAAGGATCGGGATGCCCGAGGCCCGGATTGTGCTGGCCGAGGCAGCGCTTTACATTGCCGTCGCCCCCAAAAGCAATTCAGTGGTTATGGGAATTGACAGGGCCTTTTCAGCTGTGGAGAAAGAACGTGCCGAACCGGTGCCGCCCCACTTAAGGAGTACGGGATATCAAGGGGCGGCTCTCCTGGGACACGGGGTAGGCTATAAGTACCCCCATGATTATCCCGGCGGGTATGTAAAACAGGATTATTTACCTGATAATATGAAAGGGCGGGTTTTTTACGAACCCTCGGAATATGGATTTGAACGTATAATAAAGGAAAAATTGAACAAAATGAAATGACACCACAATTATCCTGATTCTGGATTCTATTGATCCTGCGCTACTGGTTGCGGGAAATTCAAAGAAACAGGCCAGCGGCATAAACTTTTGGCAATTAAGGGGATTTTGCTGGACTCTGCAAAATTCGCTTAGACAGAGTCATAATTAAATTGACAATATCCTAGTACCGTGCTATGATATCCCTTGAAAATATGGAAGGGGATTAGAGCTACCCTGCCAGCAGCCCTGAAGTAATTGTGCCGGGGAGATACCCCACAGGGCTCAATTACATAAATGAGACCATCTCTAAACTGGTTTGCTGGTTATAAGGGGGTATATTTTTGCGGCTTTCAAGCAGAGGACACTATGGTCTCAAAGCAATGCTTGACCTGGCGCAGAATTACGGGGAAAAACCAGTATCTTTAAAAAGTATTGCCCTGAGGCAAAACCTATCCGAACACTATTTGGAACAACTGATTGCCAAGTTAAAAAAAGCAGACCTTGTAAAAAGCGTACGTGGCTCAAAGGGGGGCTACATCCTGGCCAGGGAACCTTCCCAGCTTACGGTGGGAGATGTTTTTCGCGCCATGGAAGGTCCAGTCGCGCCCCTGCTCTGCGTTAGTGAGGAGAACCCGGTTGGCTGTGACGAAGCGGATTATTGCATTACCCGTTCCGTTTGGGCAAAGGTTCGTGATGGTATAGTCTCTGTAATAGATTCCATTACGCTGGAAGATTTATGCCAGGAGGCAAAAAAATTTAAAAAATAAAGTAGAGAGAAGGAGATTGCTCGAACTATAAAAGTATCTGGGAGCCTGGGAAAAAGCAATATTAAGAGTTGTGATTTTCCTCAAATTCCAGCATGTTTCTCCTTTCTCCTTAATTCAAATGTAAAAGAGGAGGCCTGAATTAATGTATAGTGAGAAAGTAATGGATCATTTTCAGAACCCCAGAAATGTCGGTGAGATCCCTGACGCTGACGGTGTTGGGGATGTGGGAAACCCTGTTTGTGGGGATACTACGAAGATTTATATTAAAGTTGAGGGGAATATTATTAAAGATATCAAATTTAAAACATTCGGCTGCGGCGCAGCCATTGCTTCCAGTAGTATGTTGACAGAAATGGCCAAGGGCAAGACGCTTGAAGAAGCTCTTCAAATTACGGATGAAGCGGTTGCGGATATGCTGGACGGGCTTCCTCCTCAAAAGATGCACTGCTCCAACATGGCGGCAGATGCTTTGCATAAAGCCATTGAAGATTACAGAATGAAAAAAGAAAAAGGTGCATAAATAAAAACTTTAAATAAAATAAACAAATTATATTAATAAAACAAGTATAAGGTGAGTCCGGTGGGAGGCAAAAAAAAGGTAGTTGTGGCTATGAGCGGCGGAGTGGATAGTTCTGTTACCGCCGCCCTTTTATTAGAACAGGGTTATGAAGTGATCGGGGTTACGATGCAATTCCGGAAACCGGAGGCAGCCCCGACAGAGGGGGGAAACGGTGGATGCCCAGACCCAAACCCGGTTGAAGATGCCCGGCGGGTTGCCGAACAACTGGGTATCCCCCATTATGTCCTGGACTTCCAGGATATCTTCGAGGAAAAGGTAGTCAACTATTTTACCTCGGAATACCAGGGCGGGCGTACACCCAACCCCTGCATTGCCTGTAACCGGCATATCAAGTTCGGAGCACTTTTGAAAAAAGCCTTTGAACTGGGAGCTGATTACCTGGCTACCGGTCATTATGCCCGGGTGGGTTTCAGCGACCACTTCGGCCGTTATACAATCCGCCGCCCGGTTGACCGCAAAAAAGACCAAACCTATGTGCTGTACGGCCTGACCCAGGAGCAGATTGCCCATGCTTTGATGCCCCTGGGTGAATACACTAAGGAACAGGTAAGGGAAATGGCGGCTGGCTTCGGCCTGCCGGTTGCAAATAAAGCTGAAAGCCAGGACCTGTGTTTTATCATGCAGGGCAGCTACCAGGATTACCTGCGGGAAAAAGCAATCAATTACAAGCCGGGGCCGTTTTTAAACTTGCAGGGTGAAGTAATTGGAACCCACAAAGGAATACCATTTTACACAATAGGCCAGCGCAGGGGTTTAAACCTGGCGGCAGGAGAGCGTCTCTACGTGGTCCGGATCGATGCCGAAAACAATACCATTACCCTGGGGCCGGAAAAAGCTATTTGGGGAAAGTGTTTAAGAGCAGAAAATGCCAATCTAATCCTCTTTGAAGAACTGCCGGGACCAATTGAGGTGGAAGCCCAGGTACGCTACAACGGCCGCCCGGCCAAAGCTATTGTACAAGCTATGGACGGGAATGCTTTACAAGTCTGTTTTTTAACCCCCCAGCGTTCCATCACCCCGGGGCAGTCTGTTGTCTTTTACCTGGGTGATTACCTGGGTGGCGGTGGAATAATTGAGGAAACCATAGACAACGTTGAGCTCTAATCTTCCAATGCTGCCCCACCAGGCAGAAAACTGCCCGCTTTTAACAGGAAGGGCAACTTTTTCAAGAAATTTTTATTAATTTTATTCAAATGCTCAGGTAAAACTGAAATGGGAGTTCTTAACTCTTTCTTTTAAATTTTATTCATTCATATCTTACTTTTCTGTTTTCAATCTGAAATGACCACCATTTAAGAACAGGTTTCATTTCTGATTGAATTTTTTTTTTTGAGAGTGGGCATAATAGCTTTTAAAGGCCGAATAATCAGCCAGTTATTGGGATTTATCAATGATTTACTGGGGGGCGAAATATTTGAGATGCCCGATCTGTGGCGGTAAAGCTACCGGGAAGGTAGGTGTTGACCAGTATTACTGCTGGGACTGCTGCATAGAATACAGGATTAACAAAGAAGGGGTTCAGATTTACGAGGTTGCCGAAGATGGAAGTCTTGTAGCTTTTGACCCGCAAAACGAGTTCTTACTTTGAGACGGACGGGGGTGACCTTCAGCATGCGCAAGACATTTTTGAGAGGCATAATAGCCGGTAGTATTTTAGGGGCTGCTGTGAGCATGATGGCAGTAGGTGGTATACACAGGCAAGGGAAAAAAAGCATCCTGGGATACACCGCCAGGAGCAGAAACCGGGCCGACAGGATGATGCGGAGAGTCTCGAAAACAGTCAACAACCTGATTAAATAGGAAAACTAAAGTGGGGAGAACAAACTCCTCACTTTTTCCTTGGTGGTGGGTAAAATAGCCTGGTGGAATGATCAGAAAACGGGGCGGCTGCTGTTTTTAATAACCCTTTTGACAATTGGCCTGTATATTTTATACCTGCTGCGGGGGTTGTTAATCTCCTTTATTCTGGCGGTTTTGATCGTATACCTGATCTATCCCCTGGTTTTTGCCATTGAAAAAAGAGGCACACCAAGGGTATGGGCCATCCTGATAGCCTACCTCGCACTTTTCATTGTAGTTGCCGGTATCTTTATGTATGGAGTACCCCGGATAGTCAAACAGCTACACGGCCTGGAGGAAACAATTCCCCTCTATACTGAACAATTCTATGAAATGATCAATTCCTTCCAGTTGCGCTTAACTAACCTCGGGGTCGGCGAAAGCGTCAGGCAGGTGATTGACGAAAGGGTTTCCTGGTTTGAAGAATACATGCTCCAATTAGTCAGAGGGGCCGTTGATGCTTTGCTCGGAATTGTTGGTTATATCTTTAAAATTATCCTGGCCCCGGTCCTGGCCTTTTACTTTTTAAAAGATATCGAAAACATCCATCGCAAAGTTGTCTCAATCATACCAGCAGAAAGAAGGGAAGACATTGTTGAACTATTTCAAGAGATAAACCAAATATTAACCAGTTACACCAGGGGCTACCTACTGGTAGCTGCAATCATTGGAGGTTTGACTACCCTGGCCATGGCTTTGCTGGGTGTAGATTTTGCGCTTATGCTCGGCATTTTTGCAGGTCTGACCGAATTAATCCCCTATTTCGGTCCTGTCATCGGGGCAATTCCCGCGGTTAGCCTGGCCGTCCTGGAGTCAAAATGGCTGGCCTTAAAAGTAGTCCTTGCTTTTATTATTATCCACCAGTTGGAAGGGAGCATTATTTCCCCAAAGATCCTGGGAGATAAAGTAGGCCTGCATCCATTAGTCGTTATTGTGAGCCTTTTAATCGGAGGAGAATTGTATGGACTGGTGGGAATGCTCCTGGCAGTTCCAGTTTCAGCAATACTAAAAGTAATATTTAAGTATTTCATTTATAGATTTAAGGCTGCTGATAATTAAAACAGGGTATTCTTGACACATTAGAGTGGTATTTTGTATAATTATAGCGCAAAAATAACAAAAATTTATAATCCAGGTTACCTAAAACGCGTATTAGACCAATAATGCAGCAAATAATGATAATTAATCGCTTTGACCTTTACCGGGGTGGCGCCTTGGAGGAGCCTTTCCGTCCCGTAAAGAATTTCTTTAAGGAGGAAAGGTTTTTTGATTGCACTTCAAAAGGTCAATACTGCTTTGCAGAGTTCTGCTAACGGGAAGCGCAAGTTATTTTGACAAGCTGTTTTAACCGGTGTTGATAAAATGCGCGTTTCCCCAGTTATTTCTACAGGAGGTTATTAATCTGATGACCGGTAATGAAATAAGAGAGAGTTTTTTAAGGTTTTTTGAAAGCAAGGGACATAAAAGATTGCCAAGCGCTTCCCTGATACCCGTAAACGACCCCAGTATTCTCTGGACAGCAGCTGGTATGGTACCCTTCAAGCCTTTTTTTACCGGAGCAGCCAAGCCTGAGTTCAAGAGGGTTACAACCTGTCAGAAATGCATCCGCACACCGGATATTGAATCTGTGGGCAGAACTGCCAGGCACCATACCTTTTTCGAAATGCTTGGCAATTTTTCCTTCGGCGATTATTTTAAAGAGTCCGCCATACCCTGGGCCTGGGAGTACGTCACTGAGCACCTTAAACTGCCGCCGGACAAGCTCTGGGTAACAATCTACCTGGATGACGACGAGGCTTTCGATATCTGGCACAATGTCGTCAAGGTTCCGGCCGGACGCATTGTCAGGATGGGTAAGGATACAAACTTCTGGGAGATTGGCGTAGGTCCCTGCGGCCCCTGTTCGGAAATATACGTGGATCTTGGTGAGGAAAGAGGGTGCGTCTCGCCCGACTGCAAGGTTGGTTGTGATTGTGACCGCTATCTTGAAATCTGGAACCTTGTGTTTATCCAGTTTTTCAAAGATGAACAGGGCAACTATACGCCCCTGGAGCAAAAGGGTATTGATACAGGTTTTGGCCTGGAGCGGGTGGCGTCAGTAATGCAAGGCGTCTCCTCCAACTTCGACACCGACCTCTTGAGGGAAATTATGGATTATACAGCGGGTCTTTTCGGTCTGGTCTATGGAAGGGAGGAAAAGGTTGATGTCGCTTTAAAGGTGATTGCCGACCACTCCCGGGCAATTACCTTTGCCATTACAGACGGAGCCCTTCCATCCAACGAAGGCAGGGGCTACGTTATCCGTCGCCTGCTCAGGCGGGCAGTCCGTTTCGGCAGGCTCCTGGGCATTCAGGAACCATTTTTAGACAGGGTTGCCGGAGCTGTAGTCAGGCAGATGGGACATACCTACCCAGAACTTGTTGAACGCCGGGACCACGTAATCAGGGTTATCAGGAGCGAGGAAGAACGCTTTGGCGAAACCTTAAACCAGGGTACGGATATGTTAAACCGGATTATAATGGAGACAAAAAAAGCCGGCAGTTCAACTATCCCTGGAGTGGATGCTTTCAAGCTCTATGACACCTATGGTTTTCCCCTGGAACTGACCCAGGAAATGGCATCCGAGCAAGGGCTGACTGTTGATGTGGACGCTTTTAAAGAGGCCATGGAAGACCAAAGGAAAAGGGCCAGGAGCGCCCGGCAGGAGGTTGAATACATCTCCGAGCGGGATGCCCTTTTCAAAGAAGTCCGTGAAGAAAAGGGAGAAACCACCTTTGTCGGCTACAACTCCCTGGAAACCAATTCTATTGTCCTTGCTTTATTCCAGGACGGCAAGAAAGTTGAATCTGCTGCAGCCGGGACAGAAGTGGAACTGATTCTGGACGTTACCCCCTTTTACGCTGAAGCGGGAGGCCAGGTAAGCGACCGCGGTCAAATTACAGGGCCTGGTTTAATTGTAGAAATCGAGGAAGTTTCCAAACCTGTTGAGAACCTCTTCGTGCACCGGGGTAAAGTAGTAAAAGGTGTATTAAAAGAGTATGAGCCGGTAACGGCCCAGGTTGACCGCCGCAGAAGACTGGCGATCTGCCGGAACCACTCGGCCACTCACCTGCTGCACAAGGCCCTGAAGGTAGTTTTGGGTAATCATGTTAACCAGGCCGGCTCCCTGGTGGAACCTGAACGGCTGCGCTTTGACTTTACCCATTATGCCGCAGTTTCCCAGGCTGAATTAAAGGAAATTGAAAACACCGTCAACCGTGCCGTGATGGCCAACCTGCCGGTGGAAGTTCTCGAAACTTCCCTGGAAGAAGCCCGTACCATGGGCGCCGAAGCCCTTTTCGGTGAAAAGTACGGAGAGCGGGTCAGGGTTGTAAAAATGGGAGATTTCAGCATGGAGTTGTGCGGGGGGACGCATTTGCGCTCCACTGCAGAGATTGGCTTGTTTAAGTTGACCGGAGAGAGCAGTATAGGGGCCGGACTTCGCCGGGTTGAGGCAGTAACCGGAGAGGGTGCCCTGAGCTACATCGAGGCCAAAGAGGAGCAACTGGCCGGAATTGCCCGCCTGGTAAAAGCAGCCCCGCAGGAAGTTATGCACCGCGTGGAAAGCCTGTTGAAGAGCATTAAAGACCTGGAGGCCGAGAATGAAGCGCTTCAAGCCCGGCTGGCCAGGTACCAGGTCAACGACCTGCTTGACCGTGTAAAAACTGTAAAGGGAGTTAAGGTTCTTGCGGGACGGGCTGAGGCGCCCGATATGGACAGCCTGCGGGGGATGGTCGATCTTTTAAGAGACAAAATCGGATCAGGAGTAATCGTGCTTGGCAGCGGCAACGCTGCAGGTGGAAAAGTCAATCTGGTTGCGGCAGTAACCAAGGATTTATTGAATAAGGGGCTTCATGCCGGTAAACTGGTCAAGGAGCTGTCTGCTACAATAGGTGGTGGCGGTGGAGGCCGGCCTGATCTGGCCCAGGCAGGGGGTAAAGACCCGTCCCGCCTGGATGAGGCCCTCGAACAGGCCCTCGAGGTTGTTGAAAACCAGCTGAAATAGAGCTAAATAGCCTAAAAACCCGGATAAACCGGGTTTTTTAGTTTTGGTGCCTTAGGTGCCTGGTGCCTGGGTGCCTGAGGTGCCTTTGCCTGTGCATGAGGTGCCTGACACCAACTTATCAACTTATTGATGATTCATTCAAACTATTTGAAACTGCCAAGTAGGGTTTCTCTTCTTATAATACCCGGGTAACCGGGGCTTTTTCGCTTTTTATTGGCTTTCGGGTTAGGGTATCCCGTTTTAAGGAAATACTAAGCAAAAAGTACCTAAAATAACATTATTATGTCACTTAAATACAGCACACACTAAAAACCATCCTGGTTTATCCCGTAGCTGCCAGGGGATCATAGATCATGGCAATTTCTTCGCAATTGGGGAATTTGGGGCAATTGACGCATTCCTTCCATACTTTTTGGGGCAGTGATTCCTTACTTATAACTTTAAAGCCGCACTTTTCGAAAAACTTTTGCTGGTAAGTGAGTACGAAGACCTGGGGTATGGCCAGTTCCCGCGCTTCTTCTAGAAACATCTTGACCAGCTGCTGGCCCACTCCCTGCCCGGTATACTCCGGTGCTACAGCCAGCGCCCTGATTTCGGCGAGGTCTTCCCAGATAATGTGCAGCGAACCGGCTGCGATAACTTTATCCCCGTCACAGGCAATGGTAAACTCCCGCAGGCTTTCATAAAGCAAGGTCCGGGGACGGGCCAGCATCAAACCCTTTTCCGCATAGTAAGTAATCAAAGCGTGAATTGCTTCTACATCGGTAATTTTAGCTTTTCTGAATTCCATTTATAGTTCACCTTTCTATAGAATTAGTAATTATTATATATTACTTGCAGGAAGCGTCAATATCTTTAATTACCGCTCAATGTCTCTCAATCAGGTTTGGGACAGTAACCGGGCAGGAAAAGAAATTCCACTGGAGAATATATAAAGATTTAGCAAAAACCAAAAACTAATGATAGAATGAAATTATAACAGGGTAAGATCTTCAAGCCGGCTTTGTTTAACCTTAAAAAAGTTGCTAATAATAATCCACTCTGCATTGTAATTTGACAGGAAGGAGGTTGCCTAAATGTCCTGGGAGGATAAGGAAAAAACCATGATGTTTAAAGTTCAGGCCGAAGAAGCAAACCAGGCCCGCGACATCTTACATCAGGTATATAAAGCCCTAAAGGAAAAAGGTTACAACCCGATTAATCAGCTTGTAGGGTACCTTTTATCGGGTGACCCTGCTTATATAACCAGTCACGGAAATGCCCGCAGCCTGATCCGTCGCCTGGAAAGGGACGATTTACTGGAGGAACTGGTCAAAAGCTATTTAAATAAAAAATAAAATCAAGCGGAAATAATGGGCAAGGAGTTGGAATTTTTGCTTTACCGGCTTCTTGGAGAAACCAAAATGGAAGTATCACGCCTTTGTTTTGGTGCGCTGACCATTGGTTCACTCCAGGCTAATTTGCCCTTGGCTGAAGGAGCAGGGGTTATCCGGAGCGCCCTGGAGTCAGGGGTTAATTTTATTGATACAGCAGAGCTTTACGACACTTACAAATATATCAGACAGGCCATCCAGGGCTTTGAGCGGGACGTTATAATTGCTTCCAAATGCTATGCCTACACCTATGAAGGTATGCGCACCAGCGTGGAAAAGGCGCTCAAGGAATTGGGCAGGGATTATATAGATATCTTTATGCTTCACGAACAGGAATCAATATTAACCATCAAAGGACACTGGGAAGCCATCGAATACCTGATCGAGGCCAAAGAGAAAGGCATTGTTCGGGCTATCGGTATTTCAACCCACCATGTTGAAGGTGTCATGGGCGCCGCCTCAGTTCCTGAAATAGATGTGATCCACCCCCTGGTCAATATAGCTGGTATTGGCATTAGAGGGGGAACACGGGAGGACATGTTAAAGGCAATCAAAACAGCTGCAAAGGCCGGCAAGGGGATTTACGCCATGAAGGCCCTGGGTGGCGGGAACCTCCTCGACCGGACGGAGGAAGCTTTTGATTTTATCCTTGGTATTCCCGAAATTGCCTCGGTAGCTGTGGGTATGAGGACCAGGGAAGAAGTGGAGTACAATACACGCCTTTTCAGTGGTCAGCGGGTACCGGAACATATTAAATCTGCGGTGAGGCGCCTTCCAAGGCGTCTGCACCTGGAAAACTGGTGCACCGGCTGCGGGAAATGTATCCAGCGATGCCGCTCCGGCGCCTTAAGCCTTTCCGGAGGCAGGGCCGTGGTGGATAGACAGCTTTGCACCCTCTGCGGCTATTGCGGTTCTGTTTGCCCGAATTTCTGCATAAAGGTGATTTGAAATGCGCTTTATGGGTCTGGACCTGGGAGAAAAAAGAATCGGTGTAGCCCTGAGCGATCCTCTGGGCTGGACCGCCCAGGGGTTAGAGGTGATTCCAGTCAGTGGTTCCCTGGAAAACAGCATCACTCCTATTCAAAACATTGTGCGCCAGTATGAAGTGGAGAAGATAATCATAGGTATGCCCAGAAACATGGACGGAAGTTTAAGTCCATCAGCCATAAGGGCAAAGGAATTCGCTGGCTTGCTATCAAAAAAACTGGGCCTTCCTGTGGAAATGTATGATGAACGGCTGACCACCCTGGCTGCGGAGAGAGTATTACTAGAGGCCGATCTGAGCAGAAGCAGGCGTCGAAAAGTTATAGATAAAATGGCTGCGGTTTTGATCCTGCAGGGTTATCTCGACAATCTAGCCTTTAAGGATAAAAATAAAGGGCGCCTTGAAGAGTAGTAAAAGCTCACATTTTCTTGACATGTGGAAAAATTTAATATAAAATGAGCTATAAACTTTGGAAGAGGTGAAAGTATTGACCGAACAGGATGAAGTAATCACTCTGGTAGATGAGGAAGGAACAGAGCACGACTTTACAGTCATTGATATAATAAGTGTCGATCAATCGGAATATGCTATCCTGCTGCCGGTGGAGGAAGAAAGCGACGAGGCTATTATTCTCAAATTCAGCCAGGATGAAGACGGAAATGAGCTCCTCATTGATATAGAAGACGATGAAGAGTGGGAAAAGGTTGCCGACGCCTGGGAAAAAATGCTTGCCGAGGAAGAAGTAGAGTGACTATAGAAAAAAATAAGCTGGTTGCGGGGTTGCCCCAATCCGGCTTTTTTTTGATCGAGGTGTGTCGGGCATGTCTGGGAAAGCCGCACGGGTAATAACCAGCATCATCTTAGCTGCAGCTGTTATTGCGCTTATGTTCTTTTTAACTTCTGGCTTCTTTTCTTCTGCATCGGAAAAGGTCCTGCCCGGTGTTGAAGTACTGGGTGTCAAACTGGGCGGGCTGAACAGGGAGGAAGGTACTGAAAAACTCCTGGAGTTGGAAAAGAATCTCCGGGGAACAAGGGTCACTCTACGTTATGAAGACAAGAGCTGGCAACTCCTCTTAGATGAAACGGGTTTTGATCTGAAAGAAAATGTTATGATGGATGCCGCCTTGATTGCAGGCAGGCAAGGTTCCTTGTATCAGCGCTGGCAGGAAAGGAGAATGCTTAACAGGGCTGGGCTCTCCCTGCTGCCCGCAATAGAATTTGACAGGGACAAACTGGCGCAGCGGGTAAGAGAGCTGTGCGCAGATATACTCGTTGAGCCCAGGGACGCTGCCTTTTCCATCAACCGGGACGATACAGTTACGATTATTTCCGGTAAGGATGGAGTGGATGTGGATTTTGACCTGCTGGAGAAGGATCTGGTGGCAACACTTAGCAGCGGCAAAAACCCGGAGGTGACTCTGTTTACAGTAACCCGGGCCCCTGCCAGGACCGCTGCTTTCCTGGAATCTATGAACGTTAAAGGATTACTTGGCAGTTATACAACAAGATTTGATCCCAGCATGACCAGCAGGACATACAACGTCAGCGTAGCAGCGAAGGCCTTCGATGAAATGCTGGTTTTGCCCGGACACGAGGTTTCTTTCAATAAAGTGGTGGGTCCCCGCAGCTCCGAGGCAGGCTATAAAAACGCACCCGTGATTGTAAACAACGAGTTTGTTGACGGCCTGGGGGGAGGCGTCTGCCAGGTCTCCACAACCCTGTATAATGCAGTTCTTCTGGCAAACCTGGATATTGTGAAAAGGACTTGCCATTCCTTACCCGTCAGCTATGTTCCCATCGGACGTGACGCCACAGTGGTTTACGACACAGTTGACCTGGTCTTCCGCAACAATACGGACAGTTACCTGTACCTGAAAACCTACATAGGCAGTGGGCAGTTGACGGTAAAAATTTACGGCAACACAGATTATAAAAGGGATGTCACCATCAATACCAGGATCACGCAAGAAATAGAACCTCAGATTATTTATGAAACTGACCCGAATCTTCCCCTCGGTGAAGAGGTGGTTAAACAGGAGGGTTCGAAGGGATTCAGGGTAGCCGCAGAGAGGATTGTCAAGAAGAACGGCGTGGTGGAAAAGAAGGAAGCCCTTCCATCCAGTTACTACAGTCCGGTGAATAAAATAATTGCCGTGGGTTCCATGGAGCAGGAACTGCCCCAAATTGCGCCTTCCACGCCTGCTTCGGAAACATTTGAGCCGGTTACTCATTCCCCGGGAAATCAGGGCGAGCCCCCCGGTCCTGAACAAGACGAACTACCTGCCGGTTCCGTTACGGACAATGGCAGCGGGTTTTCAACGCGCGGCATTTACAGGCAGCAGCGTCAATAATAACACAGGTTTACATCTTTCCGGCAGCAATTATTACGTGTATTACGTGCCGGACAGCAACTAAGCTACGGGAGAGATAGGCTTTGATTGGAGGAAACTACAGGGCGGGGAGAGGGTTGCCGGCCTCTAGAATTCCAGCAGGTGCGCAGCACACCCCTCCTGGCCCTTATTCAAATGTGCCATGAGTTTTTCTTTTAATCAAAAAAACCGGGGGTGGCGGGCTGTAAAACAACCTGCACGGCACCTTTATGTTATATTAACTATACTGGGACTTGCTTGCCTGGGGGCGCTCTCTGTTCTTACAGCTCTTTCCCCGGTTTCACCAAAAAACAAGGCCAGAGACATCGTGGTGGTTGTTCCCCAAGAGTCCACCGCCACCCAGGTAGGCCAAATCCTAAAGGACCATGAATTGATCCGCAGTCCCTTTATATTTGTCCTTTATGCCAGGTGGAAAAACCTTGACGGCAGCCTTAAGGCAGGTGAATACCTGCTCAACAACGGGCTGTCCACCCCTGAAATAGTGAGTGAACTGGTGGACGGGCGGCTTGCCTCTGAAACAATCACCATTCCGGAAGGCTATACCCTTGCCCAGGTTGCAGAGTTGCTGGAAACAAAGGGTTTGGCGAGCAAGGAAGAATTCTACGCTGTGGCCGCCCAGGAAGATTTCCCCTACAAGTTTTTAGAGGAAAGTCCCAAGGGAGAGAGGCGCCTGGAAGGCTATCTCTTCCCGGACACCTACCGGGTTACCAGGGGCAACAGTGTTCGCTCCCTTATTGATGAAATGCTGAAGCGCTTTGACCAGGAGATGGAAGACTTAGATTACCCTGCCAGGGCGCAAAAAGTAGGGCTAACCCTGCACGAAGCCGTTACCCTCGCCTCCCTGGTGGAACGGGAAGCCAAGATAGATGAAGAGAGGCCCCTCATCGCGGGAGTCATCCACAACCGCATGGAAAAATCCATGCTGCTTCAGATTGACGCCACCGTCCAGTACGCCCTGGGCACCAATAAGCCGCAAATATATTATAAGGATCTGGAAGTGGATTCTCCCTACAACACATACAAAAACAGCGGGTTGCCGCCGGGACCCATTGCCATGCCGGGGCGTGCTTCCCTCCTGGCTGCTGTGGAACCGGCTGAAACAGCTTACCTTTATTACGTGGCCAAGCCCGACGGTTCCCACGCCTTTGCCACGAACTATGCCGAGCATGAGGCCAACAAAGAGAGGTATCAACAGTGATTCCTGAACTACTGGCACCGGCGGGAAATCTGGAAAAATTAAAGGTTGCCGTGACCTACGGCGCCGATGCCGTCTACCTCGGTGGGCGGCATTTCAGCCTGAGGGCCGGGGCCGGTAACTTTGACGAGCAAGAAATGGCCGAAGGGATCCGGTTTGCTCATCAAAAGGGCGCCCGGGTCTATGTGACAGTCAATATTTTTGCCCATAACAGGGACCTTGCGACCCTCCCGGAATACTTACACCGGATTTATTCATTAGGGGCGGACGGGGTTATCCTTTCCGACCCGGGGATTATCGATCTGGTCAGGCAAATGTATCCGGAACTGCCCATCCACCTCAGCACCCAGGCCAATACCACAAACTGGGCCGCGGCGCGCTTCTGGAAGAAGTTTGGTGTCTCCAGGATTGTGCTGGCCCGGGAGCTCTCCCTGGAAGAAATCAGGGAAATAAAAGAGCGGGTGGAGCTGGATCTGGAGGTTTTCGTTCACGGCGCCATGTGTATTGCTTATTCCGGGCGCTGCCTCCTGAGCTCCTATCTTACCGGCCGGGACGCCAACCAGGGTGACTGCGCCCAGGCCTGCCGCTGGCGCTACAGACTGGTTGAAGAAAAAAGACCCGGCCAGTACCTGCCCCTCGAGGAAGATGACCGGGGTTCGTATATTCTGGGCTCCCGGGATCTCTGCCTGATTGAGCATATTCCGGAACTGGTCCGGGCGGGCGTCAACAGTTTTAAGATCGAGGGAAGAATGAAAAGCGCCCATTATGTGGCTACAGTGGTCAAAGCCTACAGGGAAGCCCTGAACGCCTACCAGAAGGACCCGGACAATTACCGCCCCGACCCTGCCTGGCTTGAAGAGATCAGTAAGGTGAGCCACCGTGAATACACCAAAGGATTTCTTTTCGGCAACCCGGGCCCTTCCGGGCAGCACTACGCTGGTGAGATCTACAAGCGAAGTCACAGCTTTGCAGCAATCATCAGGGATTATGATGAGGTCTCCGGGATGGCCCTGGTGGAGCAGCGCAATAATTTTGCCCTGGGTGATGAGGTGGAAATACTGTTTCCAGCCGGCAAGAACTTCACCCAGAAGATTGAACATCTTTATGATGAGTGGGGCTGCCCCGTGGAGTCCGCACCGCATCCCCAGCAAATGCTCCGGCTACCCCTGGCAAAGCCTGCCCCTCCCTATTCCATCCTCCGCAAAAAAGTATAAAACTTTAGTTTTAAGGCCATCCTAAAAATATATGTCTTAATTCCGGGTTGATCCTAATGGACTATTTAAGACAAAAAAGGTTGGTCTATCTTTTTTTTATTTTTTTTGCCTGCTTTCTGGGACTGGTATACCAGCTTTTTCTCATTCAGTACAGGGACGGGGATCTTTACGCCTGCCTGGCCCTGGAACAGAACAGCCGCTGGGTTTCCCTGGAGAATACACCCCGGGGCCGGATCCTGGACCGCAACAGGGTGCCCCTTACCGGTGAACGGACTGAGATGAGGGTCGTATTGTTTCCGGCAGCTGTCGGGAATAGTGACGAGGTCAGCCGGGAACTGGCCGGGATCCTGGGGGTGGAAGAGGACAGGCTGAACAGCTTTTTTGACGGGGAACCCTGCCTGCTGCCCTATAAGCTCACTTCTGAAAAGGCCGCAGCCATTCAGAACAGAGGCTGGACCGGCGTAATGGCGCTCCCGGTGCAGTTACGCTACGGCGAACAGCAACTGGCAGCCCAGGTCATCGGACACCTGGGTAAAATCTCTTCCCCTGAGGAGTTCGCGGATTTATCCGGAAGGAATAATAAAGTTTACCATTATGATGATCTGGTGGGCAAAACAGGGCTGGAAATGTACTATGAAGATGTCCTCAAAGGGTCCCTGCCCCGAAGGGCAGTGCGGGTGTACACTGATGCGGCAGGCAGGCTGCTGGGGGGGCCGGGGTTTATTGTCGAAGAGCATACAGAGGATCACGCCAGGTGTGATCTGGTCCTTACCATCGACGCCCGGATCCAGAAGATTGTCGAAGAAATAATGGACCAGCACGTACCCAGGGGGGCTGTGGTGGTCATGGAGGCCGGCTCGGGGGATATCCTGGCCATGGCCAGCCGGCCCAGTTACCATCCAGCTCGTCCGGAAGACTACCTGGACGCCGCAGGTGGGGAAAACTGTTTTCTCGACCACTGTACAGCCCTCTACCAGCCCGGCTCGGTATTTAAAGTTGTCATTGCCGCCGCCGCCCTGGAAGAGGGTGTAGCAGACCTTGCCAGCCAGTTTACCTGCCGTGGCGCAGGGGAAACGCTGCTGCGCTGCTGGAAGCCGGAAGGACACGGCACAATAAATTTTGCCCAGGCTTTTGCGGAATCCTGCAACCCCGTTTTCGCCAGGCTGGGTTTGCAACTGGGGGCACAGAAGGTAATTGACTACGCCGGGCTGTTTGGCCTGGACAACCAGTCCGTGGTGGGTTACCCGGTGCCAGGGGATCGCCGGCAGGATTTGAGACAGATTGAGGCGCCCTATAACCTTGTAAACAGCTGCATCGGCCAGGGACCCGTGCTGGTTACACCGGTACAAGTTGCTTCGATGATCAACACGGTTGTTTCAGGCGGGTTCTACCGGCAGCCCCGCCTGGTGCAGGAAATATGTAAGAGCAGCGGGGATACCGTGCATATGCTGCCTTACGACCCGGGTCAAAGGGTTATTTCTTCAGAAACCGCCGCAAAGCTGTGCAAGCTGCTGGAAATGGCCGTGGAGGAGGGTACAGGGCAAGAGGCCCTGGTGCCTGTTTTCGGCAGTGCAGGAAAGACCGGGACCGCCCAGGTCGGCGACAGCAGCCTATCTGTAAACGCCTGGTTTGCCGGGTACGCCCCCCGGGTCAATCCCCGCTATGTGGCGGTAGTCTTAAGCGAAGGGGAAGCCGGCGGCAGTACGGCAGCAGCGCCTGTTTTCAGGGAAGTCATGGAGGCTATCCTGGAGCTGGACTAAGCAAACATAACTTTGGAAGTTTATCCTGAAAAGACATTTACAACCTTCTGCTGGAGCCGCCTCAGAGACCATGGGCCAGGCTACCAGGTTACCGTAAGATAAGTTGATAATTTGGTGTCAGGAACCCGAAAATACGGCGGGCATGCCGGGTAAAAAAAAGATCCACCTGGTTTCAGGTGGATCTGCCGTTCTTTGCTTAATCCATGAGAACCCTCGGAATGTAGAGGGAGAGATCCGGAACGTAGACCAGTAACAATAAAACAAGAATCATAATCAGGATAAAGGGGAGAACCCCCTTGATTACTTCCTCCAGCCTGGACTTGGCCATGGCGGTCACCACAAAGAGGTTCAGGCCCACGGGCGGCGTAATCATGGCCAGTTCCATGTTTACCGTCATAACAACGGCGAAGTGGATCAGGTCGATGCCGAGGACCTGGATCATGGGCAGCAGGATCGGCATGGTGATCAGGGTAATGGCGACAGCTTCCAGGAATGTGCCCATGATGAAGAACATCAGGTTGGTGGCCAGGAAAAACGCGTACTTGTTCAGGTTGCTTTCCCCGATCCAGCGGGCGGCCTCCATGGGCACCTGGTTCACCGTAAGGTACATGGAGAAAACCATGGCTGCAGCAATGATCAGGAAGATCATGGAGGAGATGTCGATGGAATGGCGAAACACATCTCTCATGTCCCGCAACTTCAATTCCTTGTAAACAAACATCGAAACTATAATAGTATAGAAAACGGAGAGCACGGCGGCCTCGGTGGGGGTGACGATACCCATGTAAATGCTGCCCAGGATGAAGACGGGCAGGAAGGCCCCCGGCAGGGCTTTCACGGTTTTGCGCAAACGCTCATCCCAGGATTCCTTGGGCAGGCGGCCGTAATTTTTCCTTTTGGCAATGATTACGGCGCTGGTAATTAAAATAGAAGCCAGTAAAATGCCGGGGATAACACCGCCCATGAACAGCTTGCCGATATTTTCCTCGGTTACGACACCGTAGATAACCATGGTCACACTGGGCGGGATGAGAATTCCCAGCGTACCGGCTGCGGCCACAAGTCCCATGGCGTAGCGCTTGGGGTAGCCCCCCTCGATCATGGCAGGCAGCATGATAGCGCCGATGGCGGCGGCTGTGGCCGGGCTGGAGCCGGAAATGGCCGCAAAAATCGCACAGGCCATAATGGTCACAACGGCCAGGCCGCCGGGCAGGTGCCCGAACCAGGCCCGCAGGGCTTCAATCAGGTACTTGGCAATGCCGCCCCGGGACATGGCCACACCTGCAAAGACAAAGGCAGGAATGGCTAGAAGGGGAGGCGACAGCAGGGAGGCGAACATTCTCTGGACAATCATCAAGAGGCTGAAGTCACTGGTCGTGGCCAGAATAATAATGGCAGCTATAGCCAGAGAGATGGCGATGGGGACGTTTAAAAGAAACAGAGCGATGAAAATACTAAAAAGCAGTACTGTCTCCACCGGTATGTCCACCTCCTTTTTCCATTTCTTCCATCCAATCGCGACCGCCGTTCTTCAGAATTTGATAGAGTTTCTCAATAAACCTGATGGCGAACATCAAGCCGCTGACAGGTAAGAACACGTTCACGATCCAGAGGGGAAACTGGCTGTCAGCGGAGCGCTGACCCGAGTTCAGATAGAATTCAACCAATTGATAGCCGAAGTAAGTATAAAAAAAGCAGAAGGCAAGCCCCAGGGTGTTGGAGAAGATACTGACCGCCCACTTGACCCGCAGGGGCAGTATATTGTAAAGCATATCCACCCTGATGTGGTGATTGTCCCGCAGGGCCACGGCAAATCCCAGGAGAAGCCCCCAGATGATAAAATAAAGGGAAAATTCATCAAGCAAAGACTGGGGGCGGCCAAAGAAATAGCGCAAGACAACGTTCACCATAATCATAGTAAGTCCGATGAAGAGCAAGCTACCCGCCAGGTAATCTTCAAATGCCGCGTAGGCCCGCTTCAGACGTTCCATATGTTTTCCACCTTCCTAATCCATTGACAAATGTGGGCCCAATAAAGAAAAAGGGGACGTTCCGGCACACCCGGGAAAGACGCCCCCTGAAGTGTGTGCTTGTATGCTATTTTATTTATTGCAGCTTTTAGCTGCTTCGATATATTCTCTTCCAATTTTGTCGGTGTACTCGTCATAAACAGGCTGCATGGCTGCTACAAATTTCGCCCTGTCCTCTTCCGTCAGGGTATAAATCTCCATTTTGCCGCTGGCCTTTAATTTTTCAAAGCTCTTCTGGTTTTCTTCTTCCGCCAGCTGGCGCTCATAGAGAGTGGCTTCCCTCATGGCTTCCTCGATAATTTGCTTGTTTTCCGGACTCAGGGAATTCCAGAAGGTAGTATTGGTGAGAACTACGTAATCCAGGCGCCCGTGGTTGGAAACCGTCATGTATTTCTGAACGTCCTGGTAGTTCTGGGTATCGATATTATTAAAGGTATTTTCCTGCCCGTCTACGGTTTTGTTATTGAGGGCGGTGAAAACTTCCGCAAAGGCCAGGGTCTGGGAACCTGCTCCCAGGGCCCTGAACTGGGCGTCTAGAAGGCCGCCGCTCTGGGTCCGGAACTTTAAGCCGCGAAAATCTTCCGGGCTTCTCAGGGGCCGCTTGGAATTAGTGAATTGTTTGGCGCCGTTGGGCCACCATGCCAGGCCGAGCATGCCCTGGGGCTCAAGGGAACGCATCAGCTTTTGGCCAGCGGGACCATCGTAAAAATCATAGGCAGCCTGGTCGTCATTAAACAAGAAGGGCATGTCCACAATCTGGAAAGCCGGTTCAAAACCCACCAGTTTGGTAACAGAAGGAGCGATAAACTGAACATTGTTGGCCATTAACTGTTCCAGTTCCTCTTTATCACCGTATAGCTGGGATGCCGGGAAAACAAGAACTTCAATTTTACCGTTGGACTTCTCTTCAACCAGTTCCTTAAACTTTAAGACAGCTTTCCCCTTTGGGGTGGATTCGGCCACAACATGCGTAAACCTAACTTTCAACACACCATCCCCGCCTGCGGACGATTCTTTTCCGCAGCCTGTCAGGGACATGATCATTAATCCGGCTAAAACAGCGCATAAAAACATTACCCAGTTTTTCTTTTTCATTTCCTGCCTCCTAGATAACTTACTGATTGGGGAAATAGGGGAAATAAAGAACGGTGTAGTATTTATCTAAATAAAAACAGGGTTTTTCAACTCACCTCCCGGTCAATTCTTAATTTTCAGTAGAAACGATAAATATTTAATCATTACGGACTTTGCCTTTAAATTATAAATTACAAACACCATTTAAAATACCGTGGAAGGCAATTATTGATCATATATATCTTCAACATTACAAGACTAAATTAATAAGTATCTAAACTGTCTTAATTTTCATAATAATCAACATAAGCTATTAGGTGATTATTTTCTGTAAAGATTGTCTAATCTTGCTAAATAATACTATTATTCTATATTAGATTAGCAGTTACTTAGATATACACACTAATTATAATAATATTACTAACATAAAAAAACATTTTGTTCATAAAAATACAAAGCTTTTATAATTTTGTGTCAATTCTTTTAAAATTTTAAAGATTTAATAAAATAGCAACCCTATGTAAGGGTTGCTTTTAAGAGTTACCATTTATTTATCAATTTTTCATTTATTTTGTGCTTTTTGTGCTTTATTATAGTCTTGAAGTTTTGGCAGGAGGCAGTAAGAATGTGGGCGAGCAGTATGCCGTATAATAATGTACTGGGCGGGAATTGTTACTGGCGCTCTCATTCTTGGGTTTAAAATAAACATGGTAACAGGCAATAACGTACACACACAGGTAGGCAAGCATTGTACCTAAAAAGATTTCAAACCACACCATTCATTTTCCCCCCCAAAATTAATTTGTATCCCCTAATTACATTGTATACAATATGCAAAAAAATGCAAGCCCTTCAACAGATATTCGCAATTATTATTTAATTCAAAAAAAGATGCGAGATAGAATTAATCAATTATGGTAGAAAACGGGCAGGTTAAAAAACTTCCCTGTTAATTTAATATATGCATTAAGCAGGCCGGGCGAACTAGCCACAGGCTTTAAGTTAATTAAAGGGGTCCACAATTCCAGTGGACCCTTTCAGTTAAGTAGTCTTTCCAGCTGGTTCCGGTCAAATCCTACGACGACCTGTTCTCCCACCTTAATTGTGGGAACAGCCATCCGGCCGGTTTTCCTGATCATTTCACTGCGCGCGGCTTCATTTTCAGCAACATTGAGTTCCCTGTATTTTACCCCTTTCTGTGAAAGAAACTCCTTCACGTGGGTACAATGGGGTCAGGATGGTGTGGTATATACTGTTACGTTTTCTGGCATAACTCATCCTCCGGATTTTTTTATTATTGTTGGCTTTCCGTTCAAAAAATATACTGGAACAACATGAACAAGGGTTTATTGACTATTTATCAGGTCTGCCGATGCCTTTATAAATAAAACCCTCTTTCCTTATCGCCCGGGGAGCAAAGATATTTCTACCGTCAACAATTACAGCTTGCTTCATAACGCCTTTAAGCTGCTTAAGATCGAGATTCCTGAATTCTTCCCATTCCGTGACAATAACTAGAGCGTCAGCATTGCTTGCTGCTTTTATGGCACTGTACTCATAAGTAACAGTCAGCTCGGGATGCTGCCTTTTGCATTCATCCATCGCTACCGGGTCATATACCTTAACCACGGCTCCTTTTTCAAGCAGGCCGGAGATAATGTCCAGACTCGGGGCATCCCTTAAATCATTTGTATTGGGTTTAAAAGAAAGGCCCAGGATCCCGATGGTCCGCCCTCCCAGATCCCCAAGCAAATCCTCCAGGTCTAGAACTATTTTTTGCCGCTGCCGGGTGTTCACCTGAACCGCTGCGTCAATTATTTGCGGGAAATAACCATATTTTCCTGCTGTGTGGAGTATAGATGCAAGATCCTTACCGAAACAACTCCCGCCCCAACCGATGCCTGCCTTTAAAAACTCCGGGCCAATCCTGTGGTCCAGGCCGACTCCCCTGGAAACAACGGTTACATCCGCGCCTACCCGCTCGCAGATATTGGCAATTTCGTTGATTAAGCTGATTTTTGTAGCCAGGAAAACATTGGCTGCATACTTGATCATTTCTGCGTTTACGGGTGTTGTGACGATTAATTCGACCCTTTTCAAGTGACCAGGCCTGGGAGGGATACCGGGCAGGTTTCCAAAGCTTTGTTCAATGATGGGCCTGTAAAGGTCCCTGATAACTTTAACAGAACGCTGACAGCAGGCCCCGATGACAATCCTGTCAGGGTAGACAGTGTCCCAAAGGGCGTTTCCTTCCCGCAAAAACTCAGGGTTGCTGACTACACCAAAGTGGCTGTGCCCGCCCCTTTGGCTGCCGAGGATGGAGGCTAGCTTACTCCAGGTTCCGACGGGTACTGTGGACTTGGTGACAACAACCGTGAATCTTTCTGGATCAAGGGATTCTCCGATTTGCCGGGTCGCTGAAAAAAAACTGCTGAGGTCCGGTTCCCCGGTTTTCAGGGCAGGGGTGCCAACAGCAATAATAATCACATCAGAAATTCGAAAAGCCGGATTGGGAGAGCTGGTAAAGAGGAGTTGACCGCTGTCAACATTAGCCTCAACGAGCTCTTTCATTCCTTTTTCATAAACCGGCACAATCTTTTTTTTAAGGCTTTCAATTTTTGCCGGGTCCCGGTCATAACAAAAAACCTTGTGTCCAAAGGATGCCAGGCAGGCGCCTGTAACGAGTCCCACATAACCCATTCCGACAACTGAGATAATCATACCCACAACCTCCGTAGACTAACTAATTAATTGTCTTTACCAATTATGATAGTTTATGTCAGGAATTGTATTTTTGCCATGCCTTGCTTCAAGGGTATTGAATGAAGATTGCGGATAAATTATCCATTTTCCACCGTCACCGAAAGGGGCCGAGGTGAATAGTCTAACACGAGAGTTAAATTATACTCTTTTTGGTTTTACAAGAATTGTTTGCATAATAAGGCCGGGACCATTTTGGGGCAGCGGGCTAAAGAGCTGCTCCGGCAGATTTAAGGATGAAAAAAGTTGAACATGGCCGGCCGGGACGGTTTTAACGAAACCAGGAACTATTTATCGGAGGAGAACGCTTAGTTTTATGGCCCATTCCAAGTATCGAGGGAAAAATGGGATGTCTTTGATCTTTATAATAAATATGACCCTGAAAGTGACAGGTAGAAATGACCCGGCAGATTAGAATGCTGTTGCTGATGGCCCTGGACGTGCTGCTGGTCAATGCGGCAACAGTGTCCGCCGTCCTGCTCGTCTCCAAAGCCAGCCTCCTGAGCGATCAGGCCAGGATTGGGGCTTTTGCCCTGGTTACAGCGGCAACGTCTTTGTCTTCATTTTATTTTTTCGGCCTCTATAACAGGATCTGGGAATATGCCGGAGCAAAGGAGCTTTATGCCATTATCAAGGCTGTAACTCTGACAGGTTTTCTCCAGTTCTGTCTCAACCTGATTCTTTTTAAAGCTTATTTGCCCGGCAGCGTGTTCTTAATCAGCTGGCTTTTGATGTTGTTTTTTGTAGGTGGTTCAAGATTCTGCTGGCGGCTTATGCGCGATCTGGACAATTTCAGGCTTCTCCGGCAGCGCAAAAAACCTGTTTTGATTGTGGGCGCCGGAGGGGCGGGAGCTCTGGTAGCCAGAGCCATTCAGGAAAATGAAACAGATCTTGCCCCGGTTGGTTTTGTTGATGACAGCGACCTCAAACAAAATATGAAAATGTACGGCCTGCCTGTTTTGGGAAAACGGGAGGATATACCAGCCCTTGTGGAAAGGCACGCTATCGAAGAAATTATTATTGCCATCCCTTCGGCATCCAGCAGGGAGCTCCGGGAGCTGGTAAATATCAGCAGCAATACGCCGGCCAGGCTCAAGATTACCCCCAGCGTGTTCAGTTACATCAGGGGAAACATAAATCTGAAGCAGATCCGGGATGTAGAGGTAGAAGACCTGCTGAGGCGTGAGCCGGTCAGGGTCAATTTGCAGGATATAGCCGGCTATTTAAACGGGAGGGTGGTTCTGGTAACCGGCGCCGGAGGCTCGGTGGGGTCAGAACTCTGTATCCAGGCAGCTTCTTTCAGGCCACGCCTGTTGGTACTTCTGGGCCGCGGCGAGAACAGCCTGTATGAGGCCAGCCTTGCTCTGGAAAGCCGTTACCCCGGCGTCAACCGGGAAATTGCCATAGCGGATGTCAGGGACCGGTACCGGATTGAGCAAATCTTTTCCCAGTACCGCCCGGACGTGGTATTCCATGCGGCTGCCCATAAACACGTGCCGCTCATGGAAAAAAACCCCTATGAAGCTTTCGTCAATAATGTTATCGGTACACTGAATGTAGCCCGGGCGGCTAAAGCAGTTCAAACCGGCGTTTTTATCCTGATTTCCACTGACAAGGCTGTTAAGCCGAAGAGCGTCATGGGCGCCACAAAGAGAGCGGCGGAAATGATAATCCAGGAATTTAACCGGAATTCTGACACAAGGTACTCAGCAGTACGATTCGGCAACGTGCTCGGCAGCAGAGGCAGTGTTGTGCCCCTTTTTAAAAAACAGATAGCCCGCGGAGGACCTGTCACGGTAACAGACCCGGATATGGTAAGGTACTTCATGACCGTATCCGAAGCAGCCCAACTGGTCATTCAGGCCGGTGCCCTGGCCAAAGGAGGGGAGATCTTCCTCCTGGATATGGGTGAACCTGTAAGGATCGTCGACCTGGCCAGGGATCTGATTAAGCTGTCGGGTTTTCGTCCTGACCTCGACATTCCTATTGTATATACCGGAGTCAGGCCCGGGGAGAAACTCTTCGAGGAACTGTTTACGGAAAACGAGCGGGTAGACAAAACCGCCCACGAGAGGATCCTGGTAAGCCGGTCAGAGGAGACCTCTTCCCCGGCAGTAAAAGAGCTCATTGAATACGTGGATTCACCCGGTTTCAGTTTGAACGACTTTGAAGCACTGGAACTGCTTCGAAATCTTATACCTGAATTCGGCCATGCCGATAGCCTGACCTTGGTGGAGGGAAAATAAGAGTATGCAAGCTGGCAGTCCTATGGAAGAATTGAAGAGAAAAATCGAAACCCGCCAGGCAAATGTTGTTGTAGTGGGTCTGGGTTATGTGGGCCTGCCCCTGGCTGTAGAGAAAGGAAACGTGGGTTTTCATGTTACAGGCATAGAAAAATGTGAGGAACGCGTCAAACTTGTCAATGAAGGTAAAAGCTACATCCCCGATGTTGAGGAGGAAGAATTACGGAAACTGGTTGAACAGGGCAGGCTTATAGCAACTTCCAGTTATGATTGCCTGGATAATGCCGACATCATGATCATTTGCGTACCCACTCCGCTTACCCCCAACCGCGACCCCGATATTTCCCAGATCGTCGCCGCTACCAAGCAAATTGCCGGCCACCTCCACAAAGGCCAGTTATTAACCCTGGAAAGTACCACTTATCCCGGGACCACCCAGGAGGTTATCCTGCCTCTCCTGGAATCAAAGGGGCTTAAGGTTGGAGAGGATTTTTTCCTGGCTTATTCACCGGAAAGGGTCGACCCGGGGAACAAGCGGTTCAAGACCAGGAATATTTCCAAAATCGTAGGCGGCGTAACGCCCTCCTGCCTTGAGGTAGCCTGTCATTTTTACTCCCAGACCATATGCGAGGTAGTCCCGGTTTCCTCACCGGCAGCTGCGGAAATGATCAAAGTTTTCGAGAATACTTACCGGGCTGTGAATATTGCTCTGGTTAACGAATTAATGTTCATCTGCGACCGCATGGGGCTGGACGTTTGGGAAATCGTAGAGGCTGCAAGCACCAAGCCCTTTGGCTTTCAAACCTTTTATCCCGGTCCCGGGGTGGGAGGCCACTGCATCCCGGTGGATCCCTATTATTTAACCTGGAAGGCCAGGGAATATGATTTTTATTCCAATTTGATTGATATCGCCGTTCAGGTAAATATCAAGGCTTCCTACTTTTTCGCCGAAAAAGTGCGACAGGCTTTAAACCAGAATAAAAAAAGCATCCGTGACGCCCGGGTACTTGTTTTGGGGGCTGCTTATAAAAAGGACATTAATGACAGCCGTGAATCACCTGCCGTCAAAATCATGTCGCTCCTGGCCAATGAAGGAGTGGAAGTATCCTACCATGATCCCTATATCCCCACAGTTACCCTGTCTCCAACCCGGGTTTTAAAAAGTGTCCAGCTGACGGAAGAGGAAATTGCCCGGTATGATTGTGTGGTGATTGCAACTGACCACAGTTGCTTTGATTACGAGATGATCCTCAATCATGCCCAGGTGCTGGTGGACGCGCGCAACGCCACCGGGAGGTTCCTGGGTAAGAAAGCAAAGGTTATTAAAATTTAGGCAGGGGGTACCAGGGTGTCTATACCGTTAATAGATCTGAAGACACAATATAAATCAATTAAAGATGAGGTCCTGGCAGCAATAAACTCTGTGCTGGAAAGCGGGGAATATATTCTAGGCCGGAACGTAGCGGCCCTGGAATCTGCCGTGGCTGAATTATGCGGAGTCAGGCACGGAATTGGGGTGGCCAGCGGGACGGACGCGCTTTTGCTGTCCTTAAATGCCCTGGGCATTGGGCCCGGTGATGAGGTCATTACAACTCCCTACACCTTTTTTTCTACAGCCGAGGTTATCTCAAAGGTTGGGGCTACCCCGGTATTTGCAGATATTGATCCGTTGACCTATAACCTGGATCCAAACCAGGTTGCCAGGAGGATTACACCCCGCACCAGGGCCATTATCCCGGTGCACCTTTTCGGCCAGATGGCGGATATGGAACCCCTTCAGGACCTCGCCCGGGAACACCGGCTGGTAATAATCGAGGATGCCTGCCAGGCCATCGGAGCCCGTTACAAAGGCCACAGGGCCGGCTCCCTGGGACATACCGCATGCTTCAGCTTCTATCCCACCAAAAACCTGGGCGGTTACGGCGACGGGGGAATGGTGGTTACAGACGACAGTGAAATCGCAGACAGGCTCAGGGTGCTAAGGGTGCATGGGAGCCGTACCCGGTATTATCATTCTATCCACGGTTACAACAGCAGGCTGGACGAAATCCAGGCCGCCGTCCTGAGGGTTAAACTAAAACACCTGGACCGGTGGAACGAGCAGCGGCGGGCCAGGGCGGCACTTTACGACCGCCTCCTGAGCGGCAGCGGCATTATCACACCCCATGTAGAACCATGGAATGAAAGTGTTTACCACCTTTACGTGGTGCGCTCCCCGCAAAGGGATCAATTGAAAGCGCGCCTTTCCGAGGCGGGCATCGGCAGCGGTGTTTACTATCCTCTGCCCCTTCACCTGCAGGAGGTCTACAAAGGGCTTGGCTACCGGCCCGGCGATCTGCCGGAGGCGGAAAGGGCATCCCGGGAGACCCTGGCCCTACCCCTGGATCCGGATCTTTCCGAAGAGACTATCCGGCTGGTCGTGAAAAAGCTCCTGGGCAATTGAGTGCCTATGAAGAACAGTCTCAGTTACCAGGCCTTTTTATTAACAGCTGCCAAGGCGGCAGACGCCTTTACCCTCCTGGTCCTGGGGATGATCCTGGCCCGCCTGCTCACCCTGGAGGATTACGGGACCTACAGGCAGGTATGGCTTTTATACAACACCCTGATCCCTTTGTTCACCCTGGGGATAGCCACCAGCGTCAACTATTTTGTACCGAGATTTGAGCCCGGACAACAAAAAACCTTTATTTTCCAGACCTATACCGGGCTCTTCATCCTTGGTTTTTTGTTCGCGGTGTTTTTGTACGCGGGGGCTGATTTTTTCGGCTCCAGGTTCAATAACCCGGACCTGGCTCAGGTAATCAAAATATTTTCCCTGGTCCCGCTTTTAACCATGCCGACCTCTTACTACCACAACCTGTACATTTGCCTGAAAAAAGCCGTCGTCGCGGCAGGCATCCTGACTTCGGCAACCCTGGTCAGGTTCAGCGTAGTTACTATTTCCGTATTTATCCACCCTTCCTTAAAAAATATTTTTACGGCCCTGTTAATCTATTACGTCCTGGAATTCATCTTCCTTTCGCTGTTGATTTACCGCCCCTTTAGGACCGTGCCGCTGGATTTGAAAAAGCAGAATATCCTGGAACAGCTCAAGTTCACCGTACCCATCGGCCTGTCCTCAGTGGTAGGAGCCTTCAGCCGCCAAATTGATAAGTTGATCATCTCCGGGTATTTCACTTCCCGGGAATATGCAATTTACGCCAACGGAGCGATGGAACTGCCCCTGGCCAGGATTCTGAACGCGGCCGTAATGTCGGTCCTGATGCCGGAGCTGGTTGTGCTGTACAACCGGGGAGAGTATCAGGAAATGCTGGCGCTCTGGCACCGCTCCATCCGCAAAGTCTCCCTGATTATTTTACCGGTGATGGTTTTCCTGTTTATTTTCGCCAGGGAGTTCCTGGTCCTTTTGTATTCCGAAAAATACCTGGAAAGCGCGGGTATTTTTCAAATCTACCTGCTGACCCTGCCGATCCGGGTTACCACCTTCGGCTCCCTGTTGCTGGCGGCGGGACTTTCCAGGGTAATTATGTACTACTCTGTATATACCGTAATCATCTCCGTAGTCTTAAACATAACCATGATCCGGCTGTGGGGAGTCTGGGGAGCAGCCCTGGCCACAGTCACCGCAATTTATTTCATGACCTTTCTCCAGCTTAGCAAAATTTGCTCTGTCATAAACTGTTCCTTTAAAGATGTGTATCCCTGGAAAGTCACAATGCACATCCTGGGGGTATCCCTGGCTGCCGGGCTCGTACCCCTGGTGGGCAGGGTAATAATTGAGAACTGGTTCATTTCCCTGGTGGTAAACGGTTTCCTCTACCTTTTGATTTTCGCGGGGCTTGCTGCCGGGACAAAGCTGCTTTCAGCCGGTGAGATTGAACAGATTAAAAAGAAGGTGAGGTCGAGTCTGGGTTGTGTGCGAAAGCCAGGACAAAAATAGATGAAATGAGCCGGGAGAAAATTATGATCTTCATGAAATGGCTCTGGCTGGCAACTCTGGTGACGGCCTTCTTCGGCCCGCTGCTGGCCCTGGATGCCTACCCGGGAATATTTGCTTATAAAATACTCTTTTGCCTGCACCTGGCGCTGTTTTGCTTTTTCCTCGCTTTCCGGAAAATAACCCTTGAAATAAACCATAAAATAAGGCCCTTTTTCGTATTTTTCCTGGTCTGGCTGGCCTGGGCCGTGTTCTCCCTGCTCTGGGCCGATAACATCCCCGATGGACTCAGGAACCTCTGGTACCTCTTTTCCGGGCTGAGCCTGGTAGGGTTTACTGTCTTTTACATGCGCAAGGAAGAAGACCTGAAAGCACCCCTTTTCATCCTGGTGGCAATTCTTTTAATCATTATGGGTGTAGGAATCTGGGAATACAAAACAGGCCTGCACCTGAAAACAGCAGGGCTTGTCCCGGCTGCAGGCACCATCTCCAAAGCACCCCGGGGCGTCTTTAAGAATCCAAATGATATGGCCACCTACCTGGCTCTATACCTGCCCTTCCTGTTCATTGCAGCAAAGTATCTCATGGTCAGGCTGAAGACCCTGTTGCCTGCGCTTGGCTTACTGGCCTGTGCCGGTACGGGTATATTCCTGCTCATTAATTCGGGGTCCAGGGGTAATTTAGTCGCTCTGGCCTTGAGCCTGGTTGCTGCCCTAATCATTTACTTGCTCCAGGGGAAGTGGAAGGCCTTCAGGAACGTCCTGGCAATGGTAACCGCTCTGGTTGTCCTTTATTTTGTGCTGGCAAATACACAGCCCGCCCTCCACTACCAGCTTAAGCGGCAATACAGGATTGCCCGGCACCACCTTGTATCCCTTGAACATGTCGGCCGGGAGGACTCGGCCAGGATGATCCTGTCCCGTAACGCCTTTCAAGAACTGCATAAACATTCTTTGCTGGGGGTAGGCGCCGGTAACGCTGAAGAACATATGAAGGCATACCGGACGGAGACGTTCCAGATTCTGGCCCTGCACAACTGGTGGCTGGAAATCCTGGTCAACTACGGCATCTTTATCTTTGTCCTTTATATAGTCTTTATCTTCAGGCTCCTGTTTCAATTGTACCTTGTAGCTGTACGGGCGGGACCGGGCGTGCTGAAGGTGGTGGCCGAAAGCGCCCTGGTGGGGCTGGCGGGCTTTCCAATTGCAGCGGTCAGTTCCAGCAGTCTGGTTTACAGCAGGGTAATGTGGATTTTTTTCGGCTTCGCCCTTTGCGCCGTAAACCTGTACTGGAGCAGCAACGCCATTCAGTCAACTGAAGAGGGAGAGAAACTTGAGAGTTCTGTGCCTGTCCAATCTTTACCCGAATAAGCACAATCCCCTGCGGGGCGTTTTTGTAAAAGACCAGGTTTTCAGCCTGGCCCGGTTGGGATGCCAGGTCAAAGTGGTTTCCCCCGTGCCTGCCGCCCCTGCCCCCATCAGTTTTTTTGTCAAAAAATGGAAGGGCTATAAGGAAGTTCCGGGAGTGGTGGATGACGGGACAATCCAGGTCCTTCACCCCCGTTACCTGCTCTTGCCCAGAAACCTGCTTTTTGCCTACAGCGGCTGGTTTTATTACCAGGCCACAAAGAATCTGGTCAAGGAAATCAGCCGTGACTGGCCCTTTGAGCTGATCCATGCCCATACGGCCCTGCCGGACGGGTATGCGGGATTGCTCTTAAGCCGTATTCTAAAAAAACCCCTGGTTGTTACCATTCACGGGCGGGACCTGCAGGATACGGTGTTCAGGAACAGCAGGTGCCGTAAGGTCGTTCTGGAGGTGCTGCAAGGAGCTGATGCAGTTGTGAACGTAAGTCATAAACTGGCAGCTTCTTGCAGGTCCTACCTGGGGGAGGACATTAAAATCAAAGTGATCGGAAACGGGATCAACCTCGGGGAAATCTTCGGGGCTTACAGCCCGCTCAGGGAAAAATATGCCGGGAGCAAAATCATCCTCTCCGTGGGAAGCTTAAAAAAGACAAAGGGGCACGACATTACCCTGCGGGCTTTTAAAACCATAAGGGAGCAGTTCAACCAGGTTATCCTTCTGATTATCGGCGGGGGGGAAGAGAGGGAAAACCTGCAGGGCCTGGCCAGGGAACTGGGAATTGACCAGGTAGTTGAGTTTATCCCGCCCCAGCCCCACAGTAAGGTTATGGAGTACATGTCCCTTTGTGATTTGTTCGTGCTGCCCAGCTGGAATGAAGGCTTCGGGATTGTCTACCTGGAAGCTATGGCCCACGGCAAACCCGTCATAGGTGTCAAGGGGCAGGGTATTTCTGATGTCATCCAAAACGGGATCAACGGTTTGCTGGTCGAACCCCATGATGAGCATGATCTGGCCCGGGCCATCCTCGGCCTGCTGAACAACGGGAATTACGCCCTGAGCCTGGGCAAAAGGGCCAGGGACACGGTGCTGCAGGATTATACCTGGGACTGCATCGCCCGGAAGCTTCTGGATCTTTATCGCTCCCTTAGAGCCGGGGGGAACGCGGGTGTTTAAGCGGATTTTAGTGCTGGCCCCCCATACGGACGACGGCGAGCTGGGTTGCGGCGGCGCAGTGGCAAGATTCCTGGATGAGGGCAGGGAGGTTTACCAGGCCGTATTTTCATCAGCCGCCAGGTCGCTGCCGGCAGGTCTCCCCCCCGATACCCTGGTCCGGGAATGGAAAGCCGCCACTTCCACCCTGGGCATCCCCGCGGGAAGCTTGATCAGGTACGAGTTCCCGGTCCGGGAATTTCCGGCCTGGCGCCAGGAGATCCTGGAAAAACTTATCATCCTGCGGCGGGAGCTGGAACCTGATCTGGTTTTGCTGCCGGCCCTGGAAGATCTCCACCAGGACCACCGGACAATTGCCCGGGAAGGGATCAGGGCCTTTAAACAGGTATCTGTCCTGGGCTACGAGCTGCCCTGGAATAATCTCGAGTTCAAGAACAATTGCTTTATCGTCCTGCAGGAGTCTCACCTGCAAAAAAAAGCTGCGGCCCTGGCCTGTTACCGTTCCCAGCGGCACAGAATATACTGCCGAAAAGAGTTTGTGCTGAACCTGGCCGGGGTAAGGGGAGCCCAAATAGGAGCTGACTTTGCAGAATTGTTTAGTCTGATACGCCTGGTAATTAAGTGACATACTCCCGGCACCTGAAGAGGTGGGGCTCCCTGGGACCTACCAGCTTAAGGCCGGTAGAATTACCAGGCCACCCCTCTCTGTCCAGGGGTTCTTTGCTATCCCAGCCCCCACATGGCTTATAAGGGGCAAACCTGCTCAGCGAAAGGGCGTGCCTGCCTGCTTGACGATAGCAATACCCGGAATTTAGAGCAGTTAAAGAACTTTGATTTATTTTTCTGCCAGGGCAAAAATCCGGCCATAGGAGTATCCGCCAATGCGCACAGCATCCATTTTAATTTCCCTTATGGGCTTTTTAATCGTTTTCCTTATCCTTACTGGTTATGCCAGAGTGAATGAAATAAAGGAAGCCGTGGAATCGTTGCAAACCCGCCCAGCAGGGGAAAAAAGCTCTTTTAGTTTCGCCGTTTTAGGGGATTCCAGCACCGTACCCGGCTGCCCTGAATGCCAGGGAAATGCGGTGCTGGCGAAACTGGTCCAGAAAATCAATCAAAATCCACCTGATTTTATTGTTTACACCGGAGACGGTCCGGAGCAGGGTGGTCCAATTCTTTACCTGCAGGCTTTCCGATACTATCTGGATGAATTAAAGGCTCCCTGGTACCCGGTTCTGGGTAACCATGAAATTATGCGGGGGGCCGCAGCGGACGGCTCTAAAGGCGACGGAGAAGAAAACTATATCAGTGTTTTTAAAGACAAACTACCGGTTAAGGATAACAGGGGTAAACAAGTCTGTTATTACTCCTTTGATCTTTATGATTGTCATTTTATTGTTCTTAACACAGCCTGGCAGCACAGGAAGGAAAGTGGAACGAAGGGACTCTACCCGGGAGGAGCTCAGTGGAAGTGGTTTGTTAACGATTTGCAGAAAGCAAGCCAGAAGAGCAGGCATATATTTATTTTCACCCACGAACCCCCGCTGCTGCCCGGTATCTTCAGGTTTGACAATAAACACATCCACAGGGACCGCTGGTTGAACACCACCTGGAACAATCCCCAAACAGCTGCCGCCTTCCTTCAATTGTGCCGGGACTACGGCGTGGAAGCTGTTTTTTCGGGGCACTATCACGGCTATTTGAAGTTCAAGGATGGCGCAAGCACGCACATCATCAGCGGGGTAGCGGGGTCCGTCCTGCACGTGCCCGCATTGCTGGGCGGTTATTATCATTACATCCTGTGCTCGGTCAACGGGGACCGGGTTACCTACGAAGTCATCCGGCTAGATTAAAGGAGGAAGTTGCTTGGACAAAAAACAATTGCTTGTCATATCCGGCCTGGACATCTGGTCGATGGGAAAAGGTAAGGGTGCCCAGTCACTGTATCAAACACTGGTGGGTTACGCGGGCAACGGCTGGCAGGTACATTTTCTGACCGGCAACAAAAGCAGGGATTCTGTCTACGACATCCATCCCAATATCCGCATTTACAGGTTTGATCTGCCGGTAATAAAATCCTTCTATTCCAGACGGGTGCTCAGCCACCTGGCCAAGAACCTCTGGTGGCTAGTTTTTCAGATTGTCGCGCTGGTTTACGGAATGATCCTGGCTCACCGTGAAAAAATCGACCTCTTTTATGGCTACGATACACTGGGCGTACCCTGCGGCTGGCTGCTGGCCAAAATCTACAGAAAATCCTTTATTTCCAGGTTCCAGGGTACGACCATCGGCTATTTCAAACACCAGAGGCTGTGGCGGCTAAAGTACTGGGATCAAATTCTGGCCCTGAAGATTCCCTCTGACCTGTTGATTATGACCAATGACGGCCAGGAAGAGGATAAACTCTTAAAATCCCTGGGGGTAGACATGTCCCGGGTCAAATTCTGGATGAACGGGATTAACAAAGATTTTTCCCTGCCGGCCGGTTTTGACCCGCAGGCCTTCAAAAGAAACCTGGGCCTGGCCAGCGATGAAAAGGTTGTTCTCACTGTGAACCGGCTGCACAAGTGGAAAAGAATCGATCGCATCATTCGGGCCATGCCAGTAATCCTCGAGCGGGAACCCCGGGCCAGGCTGGTGATTGCCGGCGCAGGGGAGGAGTACGAACGCCTCGTAGCCCTGGCAGCTGAATTGAAAATAACTGAAAAAATAGTGTTTGCCGGGTCCGTGGCCCATGAAGAAGTGCCAAAGTACCTGGCCCTGGCTGATGTTTTTGTTTCTTGCAATGATTCCGCCAATATCGGCAACCCCCTGCTGGAGGCAATGATCGCAGGTAAATGCATTGTAACCCTAAACAACGGGTCAACTGGTGAATTAATCAAGAACAACGTCACCGGAATGCTCATTGAAATGGACCAGCTTGAAACCATGGGCCCTGTCATCGCAGACCTGCTGGGAAATGAACAAAAGCGGGCCGCCCTGGGCCACCAGGCGCAGGCTTTTGCCCAAAAGCATTTATGGACCTGGCAGGAACGTATGGAGGCGGAACTGGCCCTGGCCAACCAGATGGTTGAACGTAAAGAGGGCCCGGGAGATAAAACCCCGGTATTTCTGATGAGCTCGGTCCACAGCTGGGACGACCCGCGTGTTTTCTATAAGGAAGCCATGACCTTGAAGCAGTACTACAGTGTAGAGCTGCATGCCCCGGCTCCCTTCAGATACCGGGAGGTGGACGGGGTGCGGGTCTACGGCTTGAAACGCTACCGCCGGCGCATCTTCCGCTTTCTGAACTGGCTGCGCCTGGCTGTGCGCGCCTTGCGCTCCAGGGCAAGGGTTTACCATTTCCACGACCCTGAATTAATCCCCCTGGGGATCATGCTTAAACTGTTGAAGCGGCAGAAAGTGGTCTATGACGTCCACGAACATAACAATGTGACCATCCTGACCAGGGAATGGCTGCCCAGACCCCTGCGGGGCATCGCCGCTGCCCTGGTAGACCGGCTGGAGCGGGCTTCGGCGGGATTTTTCAGCGGCGTAATAACGGCTGACGCAGAACTGGCCCGGATATTCTCAGGTGCCCGCCTGGTAACGGTGGTCCGCAACTTTCCCCTGGCTTCCTTCGGCCAGGACTACCTGGATGACGGGAAGACCAGCGAAGCACCCGGCAAGGACCCGGTGGTTATCTATGTGGGAGTCATGGGGAAGGAGCGAGGTCTGGAAACGGTCCTGGAAACCATGCCCCTGGTGCGGGAAAAAATTCCCGAAGCCCGCTGCCTGCTGGTGGGGAGGGTCAGCTTCAAAGGACTTTCTTCCCTCAGCCGGAAAAAGCTGAAGGAGCTTGAGGAAGAGGGGACAATACAGATTACCGGGCAGGTGAGCTATGAGGATGTCATGGGATTCCTTGCCCGGAGCAGCGTGGGCTGGACACCCTTTCCTCCCATTTTAAAGCACCGCTGGGGGATTGGCACAAAACTGGTTGAATACATGGCCATGTCCCTGCCCGTCGTGGCTTCGGAGTACGGGGAAGGGGCCGAAGTGGTCAGGGCGGAAAACTGCGGGCTCCTGGTACCGCCTTTAGATCCCGCAGCTCACGCCGGGGCAGTGATCAGGCTTCTAACTGACCGGGAACTGGCCGGAGAGCTGGGCCGCAACGGGCGGGAGGCTTTTTTGGCAAGGTATAACTGGGAAAGCCAGGCCGTAAGGCTGCTGGAGTTTTACAGGGCACTGCTGCAAAGGGAAGAATATGAACCGCTGCGCAGTTATATCAGGGAAGACCTGTCCAGGGCCATGTCCCCGGTGGCAGATCGAAGCATCTGGGTCAAGGTGGGCAGGTTCCTTCAGAAACCCGGCATCTGGGCTGTTCTGGGCTATCGCCTGGGCCGCTACCTCTACCAGCGCCGCTGCCTGCCGGCACGCTTGCTCCTGGTGCTGTACCGGATCCTGGCCCTGCTCCCGCTAAAACTGATCACCGGGATTGAAATCTACCCGGAAACAAAGATTGGCAGCGGTTTTTACATCGAACACTACGGGGGCATTTTTATCGCCCCCACCGCAGTCATCGGGCGCAACTGCACAATCTTCCATGGCGTCACCGTGGGCGCCAACCTGGGAGGGCAAAAGGCTGGGGTGATTGGAGACAATGTTATTATCTGTGCCGGAGCCAAAGTCATTGGCGATATCGTGGTGGGCGACAATGTTATCATCGGCGCCAACAGCGTGGTAACAAAGGACGTTGAGGCCAACACGGTGGTGGCCGGGGTACCGGCTGTGGTTATCCGGAGGAAAGAATAAGCAGGAGGGCAGACCCGAAAAAACGGGTTTGCCCTCCTGCTTTAGAGCATTCTTTATTCCAGTATTTATTGAGTCAGGACAATATTATCAAAATCGTGATAGCCGCTTTCCGTAGCGGAGAGCAGGTAAATTCTGGTGATGACCGCTCCAGCAGGAACTTTGATGGTTTGCTCAGGGATGGCTTCCCAGCCGGTTCCCTTATGCCGGTACCTGAAATCGTAAGCCACCGTACGGACCCCTGCCTTGTCGATAAATGCTACGGCCACCCGGGCGTCAGCGGCCTTGGCCGTGCCCCTGCGGGTAAGGGCGCTCAGCTTGTACTCCTTGCCTGGCTGCAGTCGCAAATCCTGGTAGAGCTGCCAGTTGTAACTATTTGATACATATTTGTTGCCGTTGGCTTCGGTCTTAAGACTACCGCCGGCAGACCAGCCCTGCTTGTCCAGGCTGAAGTCGCCGTTGGTCACCAGGTTCGCCGGCTGACCGTTGCCGGGGGCGGAACCGGTCTGTTTGAGGGTGATGTTATCAAAGCCCACCGTTTTTGTATCCGGGCTCAAAAGGTAAATCCGGGTGGTAGCAGCGGAGGCCGGGACGCTGAATTTAATTTCCGGTACCTCTTCCCAGCCGGCACCTTTGATTGTGTACCTGATGTCCTTGTTCAGGGTCCTGTTCCCCTTGCTGTCGATAAAGAAGACGCAGATCCTGGCTTCTGAGCCAGTCCCCTTTTTAGTCTGGACCTGCAAGCTGTAATTGCCGGGCTGCAGCCGCAAATCCTGGTAGAGCTGCCAGTTGTAATCGTTGACGGCGTACTTGTTGCCGTTGCCCTCTGTAGCTATGCTGCCGCCGGCCGACCAGCCCTGCTTGTCACGGCTGAAGTCACCGTTAATCACCAGGTTCGCCGACTGCTCACCGTCGCCAGGTTCCGGCTCACCGTCGCCTGGTCCTGGATTGTCATTATCACCATCGCCAGGCTCTGGTTCCTC
>LFSA01000022.1 GCA_001512635.1 Pelotomaculum sp. DTU098
TGGCCAAAATTGCTGGTTTTTTTGTGACCAAAAATACTGTTTTTCAAATGACCATTGACATATTCTAATATGCTATTATTTTTATAGTGGTAAGGGATGCCAGGCAACCAGATAACAGCTTAGTCTGTAACTGAAAAGAAAACAGGGCAAAGAGGTAATCTGTCGAATTAGAAAATCTATTGATCCAACAGGCCGATGTATCAAGAATCATGCCCAGGACAATCTATAATAATTGAAAAGACCGGTGAACAGATTCCCCGGTAATAATGATGCTTACATAATATGAGGAGAATGGATTGAAACTTGAGCGTCAGGTGACTGCGGCGGAAGCAGGTCTCAGCATAGAACAGTTTTTGAGAAATGTGCTCGGTTTTTCCCGGAGCATGGTCCGAAGATTGAAACGCCTGTCCGGCGTGCTGTTAAACGGCCAGCCTGTTATACTGAGCAGGCGCCTAAAGGCTGGGGACAGGATAAGCGTAGCATTGCAGTTTAATGAATTTACCAATGTGCTTCCCCAGCCCATACCCATTGATTTTGTATTTGAAGACGAGCATATTCTGGTAGTGAATAAACCACCGGGCATGCTCGTTCACCCTTTAAAACATGAGCAGGAAAATACGCTGGCCAATGCAGTTTTACATCATTACCTTGAAAAGGGTATAGAAGCGGCTTTTCGTCCGGTGTCACGATTGGACCGTAATACATCCGGTTTAGTCGTAATAGCAAAACACGCTTATGCCGCCTTCCGGTTGGGGCAACAATTGCCCAGGGGCGAGCTGCAACGGGAATACCTCGCTGTTGTGCATGGTTTGATTGCCCAGGAGCAGGGTATAATTGACCTGCCCGTAGCCCGGAGTGTTGACAGCAGGGTAAAACGAAGGGTTTGTCCTGAGGGCAAGAAGGCTTTAACATATTACACAGTACTTAAATATTTGGCTAATGCTACATTCCTAAAGCTACGCCTGGCAACGGGTCGAACCCATCAGATCAGGGTTCACCTGAGCCATATTGGGCATCCGCTGGTGGGGGACACGCTCTATGGCGGGCGGGAGGAAGGGATTAGCAGGCAGGCCTTGCACTGCAGCCGGGTCAGCTTAACGCATCCGGTTACCGGTGAAGGATTGACACTGGAAGCTCCGTTACCCGGAGATATGCAAAAACTGCTCTACCAGGATTAAGGAGACGGTTCATTGACTCTTTATTAAGAATTTGCTCCTGCAAAACCAGCAACTGTTCTTTTGTTTTTATGATCCTGAACAGGATAATATTTTGAATGTTGCTAGCGATTTTGTAAAAACAGTACTGAACTTGCAGGGGTTCTATGTTAAAATCTTTGCAGGCAAAATATTGATTACCCATGAAGGGACTAATAAATATTACTGAACTCATAAGAGCTGTTGAGTTACTTATGAATGCCAATCTCCTGGCTGTGCCCTGTTGTTCAGCCCGGTTGCTTTTTACTGTCCGGTTTCTCTGGAAAGACAGTAGGCACCTGCCCATAATTCCTTTAGAAAACAGCAGCATGACTGTGTAAGGACGGAGAGGTTTTTATATGAATCCAGAGCTTGTGATGGAAGGAAGAAACAGGTATATCTTGAGACGCCGGGGAAACATGCGCGTCGAGGGTATAGTATACCTTAACCACCAACTATTGCCCCTGATAAAGGAAGATAAATCACTCCAGCAGCTGGCAAATGCAGCCTGTTTACCGGGGGTTGTGGGCAGGGTTTGCGGCATGCCGGACATTCACGAGGGTTTTGGCCTGCCCATCGGGGGAGTGATGGCAACAGCCGCTGACGGGGTGATCTCAGCCGGGGCAGTAGGAATGGACATAAACTGCGGTGTTCGCCTGCTGGCAACCGCGATCGTGGCTGAGGAACTGGATCTGCCCACCTTGCGTGCCCTGATTGACAGAATTGAAGATTATGTGCCCACCGGAGTGGGGAGAAAGGGCAAACACAAGGGCATCACCACAAAAATCTTTGAAGAGGTGGTCCATGAAGGCTCCCGGCGAATTGTCGAATACGGCTATGGCTGGCCGGGTGACGTGGAGAAAACCGAGGAAGGGGGCTGCCTGTCCGGTGCTGATCTGGGAGCGGTCAGCAAGGAAGCCTATAACCGCGGTTCCCTGCAACTGGGCACACTGGGCGGAGGCAATCATTTTATTGAATTACAGGTTGTCCAGGAAGTTTATGACCAGGAAGTGGGAAAACATTTTGGTTTATTCCCCGGTTTTCTTACCGTGATGATTCATACCGGCAGCCGGGGTTTCGGCCATCAAATTTGTACTGACTACAGTAAAAGCCTGCTTCCGGCAGCCCGCAAACACGGCATCGAAGTGCCTGACCGGGGCCTGGCCTGTGCGCCTGCCGACTCCAGGGAGGGCTTGGACTACTACGCAGCTATGGCCTGCGCGGTCAACTTTGCTTTTGCCAACCGGCAATTAATTACCCATGACGTCCGCTGTGCCTTTGGCGATGTTTTTAAGTGCAACCCGGCGGACCTGGGCCTGCAGCTGGTTTATGACGTGGCTCATAATATTGCAAAGTGGGAGACGCACAAAGGGCAAAAGGTACTGGTGCATCGTAAGGGAGCAACCCGTGCCCTGCCACCCGGCCACCCGGGCAACCCGCCCTTATACCGGAAAATAGGCCACCCGGTCCTTGTTCCCGGGAGCATGGGTACGGCGTCATATGTTTTGACAGGTACCGAAAAGGCAGCCGAATCCTTTTTTTCAGCCAATCATGGTGCAGGCAGGACGCTGTCCAGGACGGCTGCAATAAAGAGTATATCCAGGGAGCAGTTTGAACAAAGCATGGGTGGAGTGATTTATAACAGCAGGAACTATAAGGACCTTTTAGACGAAGCCCCCGGTGCTTACAAGGATATCGACCAGGTAGTGAGTGTCCTGACTGAAATCGGTTTTACAAAGCCGGTAGCAAGGCTGCTGCCGTTAGCGGTGATTAAGGGCAAGGATTAAAACGTTTTAGCCTGGGGGGCTTTTCCTGGGGAAATGGGGAAGGTTGCTTTTACTGAATAGTAATATGAGTTATAATTAGATATACTTGAATGATGATTAAGGCTAAAAACATATTACTTGTAAAGCAAGTTTGATATAGAAAGAGAAACTAATGAAGGGAAAGGGAAAGATTTGCATAATGGAATTAAATCAATGTATCAATTTTTTATTAACAAAGGCTCATCAAACTGTACTCAATTATTTTAGAGCCAGGCTACAAAAGTTCGATGTTACACCGGTACAATATGCCATATTAAGCTGCCTCTGGATTAAGAATGAGCGGACTGCTACTCAAATTGCCCAGGAACTGAGTTTGGATGGTTCAACTATCACAGGAATTCTTGATCGGATGGCAAATAAAGGCCTGATCAAAAGGGAACCGGATCCAAATGATCGCAGGGCCATCAGGGTGGTTTTAACTGAGAAAGGAATTCAGTTACGGGAGCCAATTGAGAGAACAATAGAACTAACAAACCAGTCTGTTTTAGATATACTTTCCAGAGAGGAGCAGGGGCAATTTGTCAATCATTTGGAAAAAATAATTGATGGTGTTAATAAATTGTAATCCACCTGGTTTTTAGAACCTTTATTTCAGGCAAATGAGTAACTATTTTGGCGCTGTCCAAATAATGCTGCTCATTGCTGTTATTTTTATTTCAGTGCTCAAACCGTGGGGAAAAAGAACCAAAAACCCCGTTGCTTAAAAAGTGGTACTGCCTATACACCAGTATAAACCGTTAAAGAATATGGGAAAAGTTGTAGTTAGCGTAATTTAAATACTGCATTATTCTAAAATCTAAGGGGTTGCTGCTTTTATGGCAACCCCTTTTTTGTCGGTGTTTTTGGATAATTTTAGGAATATTGCTCACTAAAGGAACTCTCCGTTTTGGTTTGTTCGAAGCAAAACTCTACCAGTTTTCATACCTAACCAGTTCTGATAGTGGCTTGCGATTTTTGGAAACCGCTTTATCTGCGGGATAACCCAGAGTAGTAAAGGCGACAGGTTCCACATCATCCGGCAGGCCTAGAACCTCCCGGGCAGCTTTTGGATCGAAGGCGGCAATCCAGCAAGTTCCAAGGCCCAGCTCTGTTGCTGCCATGATCAGGTGGTCCATGGCAATGGTAGCGTCCACTTCCCCATAGCACTTGCCGTCACTCCTCGTCCAGGCCTTTTTCGGGGTATAGCAGACGCAAATTACCAGCGGCGCCTCTGTAAAGAAAGCCCTGCCGTAAATCCTGCTCAACTCAGCCTTTCTACCTTCGGTACGGACTACAATAAAAGTGATAGGCTGGCGGTTTGCAGCAGTGGGCGCGAGGCGGGCCGCCTCCAGGACCATTTCCAGTTTTTCTTTTTCAACGGGGTCGGGTTTGTAGGAGCGCACGCTGTACCTCTTTTTAACCAGTTCCATGAATGACATGCCTTTGGTACCTCCTTTAATACTGAATTTGCCATTAGTGCTATTTATATAAGGATAATATTTACTATATTTTGAATTTCATGATGGGGCATGAGCAAATCTATTCAAAAATTGGATGGTATAATTTAATCTTTTGAGAAAATGAAGTACATGTGATGAAATTAATGAAAAGTTGTGGATTTGCTTTAATCTGCGTGTATAATTAAAACAGATTGATTAATTGATTCTTCCTAATTTTGAAAAACTCCTGCCTATACTCGGAAAAATATAGAAGTGCAGGAAGGCTGCAGCTTGCAGATAAAGCATAAATTATTCCTTTATATATACATAGCTTATGACCATGGTTATTTATGCCTTCCAATGGCTGTCCGACGGTATTCCAGATGAACGGCCATAATGGGGAAAAATGGCTCTCATTGAGATTGTCGTTGTAATTGTTGCCTGAATCATCAAGCTGGAGTTTCCAGAGGGACGCAAAGCTTCCCTGGGTGCCTGGTGAGTTACCCGGCGGAAACCTTCTGCTACCCGGTATTTTTGATGTATGGAACGGGCTCGGCCGTGCAGAGTAGATGAAAAATCTATTGGGGTGGCCCTGTTCCCCGCATTGCTTGTAATGGAGTAGGCCCGCGGTGTTGTCCCCAACATGCCGGAATCAGGGGGTTTTGCTTAATTTACCAATACAGGGGGAACCGGCGATCCATCCAAGACAAGCACCGAAAAAGGAACTGATATGCTGGATGTTCTCATTAAAGCAGTGGTTCAATTCACCAAGGATATGGAGTCAAGGGACTGGAATTACTCGTCTGGATAATCCGCCCCGTAGAATTGTTTTAAGAAAGTTGCTTTACAAGCCGCCATCAGATGACCTTTAGTTTTTTTGGTAAGGAGAAGTTTGTAATTACCCGGGTTGACAGGTACGTAACATCTCTCATAAATTTTAATAGTATGGTGTGTACTAGTGGGAAAGGAACCGGACAACATCCTGTTACACTGGCGTACAGGCTGAACAGGCTGTGATTCTGTGGCGGGTCTAATATTCTTGTCTTTTAAGGATATCGATTTTAATTTATATTCTAATTATCCAGAAACTCCTCATTTACTCTGGATACCGGGTAGAAATAAGATATAATGGTTTTTATAACCTGACTCTTTAATAACAGGATGGGGAAGAGCTGAATATTGGTTTTTTGACCCTGTAGTTGTTTATCCTGACAATTTTCCAGGCAAAAGCCGATTATCATGTACATCTAGCCACAGGTTGCAGTATAATTGTCTTATTACAATCTGATCGGAATACAGGGCAAGCTTTGAGCTTAGCTTAAACAGAAGCTGCTCAGTGTTTTAACCGAGGCTAATCTGTATTTTAGATGATACAGGAGGTTCTTTAACAGGTTATGGCAGAAAAAAAATTACCCTTTTCTAAGGAGCAACTGTTACAGATTATCGAACAATACCCCACTCCTTTTCATATTTACGATGAAAAGGCTATCCGGGAAAATGCCCGGGAGTTGCTGAGGGCTTTCTCCTGGGCACCGGAGTTCAAGGAATATTTCGCGGTAAAAGCGACACCCAACCCTTATATATTAAAAATACTGCGTGAAGAGGGGTTTGGGGCCGATTGCAGTTCCCTGGCAGAATTGATCCTGGCCGAGCGGGCAGGTATTAAAGGTGAGGAAATTATGTTCACTTCCAACGATACCCCAGCGGAGGATTTTAAGCTGGCCAGGAAACTGGGAGCTGTGATAAACCTGGACGACATTACCCATATCGATTTCCTGGAAAAACATGCCGGACTTCCTGAAATGCTATCCTTCCGGTATAACCCCGGGCCCCTGCGCAAGGGCGGAAACGCTATTATTGGTACTCCGGAAAATGCCAAGTATGGCCTGACCCGGAAACAGCTTCTGGAAGCCCTGGCGATTGTGCGGGAAAGGGGTGTGAAGCGCTTCGGCCTGCACACAATGATTATCTCCAATGAACTGGACCCGGAATACTTTATCGAAACGGCCAGGATGATGTTTGATCTGGCTCTGGAAGTATATAACACTCTTAATATTCGCGTTGAGTTGATCAATCTCGGCGGGGGCATCGGCATTCCCTACCGTCCCGAAGAAGAGGCTGTGGATTTAGCTTATCTGGGCAGGGGGATTCGCCGCTTATACGAGGAAATGATTGTTGCCAGCGGGTTGCACCCAATCAAGCTGGCTATGGAAAGCGGTCGGATGATTACCGGACCCTATGGTTACCTGGTGACCACTGTTTTACACAAGAAGGAAACTTATAAAAGCTATGTCGGCCTGGACGCCTGTATGTCTGATTTAATGCGCCCGGGTATGTACGGAGCTTACCACCACATCACTGTAGTCGGTAAAGAAGATTGGCCCCATTGCTGCCTTTACGATGTTACCGGTTCCCTCTGCGAAAACAACGACAAATTTGCAGTTGATCGTAAGCTGCCGGAAATCCATATCGGTGACATCCTGGTTATTCATGATACCGGCGCCCACGGGCATGCCATGGGCTTCAATTACAACGGAAAGTTGCGGCATGCCGAACTGCTGCTGAAGCCGGACGGAAGCGTTGAAATGATCCGCCGGGCAGAAACTATTGAGGACTATTTTGCCACCCTTGATTTTTCAAAACTATAGAGCCTCCGGGATTAATCCTGTGGCCAGCGCGGATCCCAGCGGTCTCCCGGTTCTCAGATTTTTTTGGTTATTGCAACACTATTATTCCTTAGACATTATTTCCTGCCTTCATAAACGCCCGCATCAATAGTTCCGCTTAGGGGTTTTTCTCTAAAACAGGAGAATGGTCTAAGGTTATCGAATACTAGTAGGATAGTATAGTAATCAAATAATAATAGTAGACGTGAATTTGTATTTTGTTTGGAGGCGAACAGAATATGGACATCCTTTCCGCTATCGGAAACACGCCACTTGTTCAATTAAAGACTTTGACCAACGGGACGAAGGCGAAGATTTTCGGAAAACTGGAAGGAGCCAACCCTGGAGGTTCAATTAAGGACCGGCCTGCTTATTACATGATAAAAAAGGCGGAAGAGTCCGGAGAGCTCACCAGGGGCAAGACCATTTTGGAGGCTACGTCGGGCAATACAGGTATTGCCATAGCTATGATTGGGGCGGCCAAGGGCTATCCGGTCAAGCTCGTAATTCCCGGATGTGTCAGTACCGAGAGAAGCCGCATCCTGGAGGCCTTTGGAGCCGAGGTAATCCTGACACCTGCCAACGAAGGCACCGACGGTTCAATCCGGGAGGCCGCCCGGATCATGCAGGAGGAACCCGATAAGTATTACATGCCCGACCAGTTCACAAACGAAAACAATTCCCTGGCACATTATGAGACGACGGGGCCGGAGATATTTGCTCAAACCCGCGGGGAGATTGATGTGCTTGTAGCCGGGATGGGAACCACTGGAACGCTGATGGGAATAAGCAGGTATTTAAAAGAGAAAAAACCACAAGTTAAAATTGTTGGTGTGGAACCTATGAAAGGACACGCCATCCAGGGTCTAAAAAACATGGAGGAGGCCATTGTTCCTAAAATCTATCATCCCGAACTCCTTGACGAGAAAATTAATGTGGAGGATGAAGAGGCCTTTGAAATGGCTAGGCTACTGGCCACAAAGGAAGGAATTTTTGTGGGTATGTCCAGCGGTGCAGCTTTAGCCGGGGCCTTGCGGATAGCTGAGAAGATGAATTCAGGCAATATAGTGGTAATTATGCCCGACCGCGGCGACCGCTACCTGAGCACCACCTTGTTCCGTTCCATCTGTGCTAAATGCTCGCCTTAAGGGTCATTGGGATGTATCTTTTTTACTATAAGCTATATACTATGTTAAACCCGGCGGCTGACTGGCAAGGCCGCCTGATTTTTTGAGGAAGGCAAGGAATCAAGGTTATGGATACAGCAAAAGTAGAGACAGGGCGAACCGGCCTGGGTACGTTCCTGGTTCTCTTTGCCACTGTTTGTATGAGCACGGAGGCCATCGCGGCTAAGATTGCCTACGAGGGCGGAGCTACGGTGATGATGGTCCTTACGCTGAGGTACACTCTGGCAGCAGTTGTGTTCTGGCTGTTAATACGGGTGGGCCGCTATGACTACAGGCTTTCCCGGAAGCAGTTACTGTCCGTACTGGCTCTTTCCCTGGGAACCCAAACACTTACCGTACTGGCTTTGTTTGAGGCTTTTCGCTTTATTCCGGCCGGCATGGCCATCCTGTTTCTTTACCTTTACCCCGCTCTCGTTACGATCCTGGCTGTTTTCTTTTTAAAGGAGCCCCTAACCCTGCAAAAAGGGCTGGCGCTGGTAATCACCTTAGCTGGCTGTGTCATTATTCTGGGGCAGCCGGTCGACAACCTGGACCTGCGCGGTGTGTTACTCTCCCTGGCGGCTGCTGTTACCAACTCAGTCTTTTTGATTGGGACTGCCCGGCTGCTGAACAGCATTCAGACGCCGGTTTACAACGCCTATGTTTCCACCGTTGTGGCCCTGGCGACGGGTTTACTGGCCCTGTCCCGGGGTCAGGCGAGCCTGAATTTTAACCTTGACGCCTGGCTGGCCATCATTGCTCTTGGTATTTTTGCCACCGTCCTGGCCATGGCGGCCTTTTTCCGGGGGATCAAGGAAATAGGCGCCTCCCGCGCAGCTATTATCAGCACCTTCGAGCCAGCAGCAACAGCCATTCTTGCTTTTCTTATCCTGGGGGAAGTCCTGACAATCTGGCAGATAGCCGGGGGGATTGTAGTATTAAGCGGCCTCCTGGTACTGAGGATGCCGCAGGGCAGGTTCTCCTGAAAGCCCCGGCACTGGGGGACATGGTTCCGGCGTAGAGTTTTTTGATCAAAGCAAAGCCAGGAGCAGCCAGAGGTGGTGGTGGTGCAGTGAGTCAATGAAAAAAGCATTGAACAGGAGAGCAATCAGGGCTGCCGTAATCCAGAGATTGCCTGTATCCTGGCACTTTCAGGCAATGAAGGATAAAATGCCGGCCCGATCCAACCTGTAGTTTGAAGCCAAGAGCAGCCAGTCTGTATTTCCCAGAGGCACACCTTTCCTGTGGATGCTCCTGTCCAATCTGCGCCAGGGTGTGCCTGGCAATGATCGCTTTTCCGCGTACAGCAGGTTGTTATGTATAAATGCGTTTTATTTATGTATAGATACGTTTTATTAAAGAGAACATAGTACCAAAATACATGGGAGGTTTTTCACGGAAATGTTTTGGTACTGGGAAAGTGTTGTCTACGCTGGAATTATTTGGTTGGCAGTCTTTATTCTAGTTGAGCCGGGGCGTTTAAAAGAGCTTTGGCCGGTGGGCTTTATTTCTTCCGCAGTTTTTTTTACTGTTCATCTCAATTTACTAAGTACTGGATTGTCGAGTTTTCCAAATGGTTTTCTAACAGTATTTGGTGTGCCTTTTTTTCACCTGGTATGGGTCTTTGGCGCAGGGATTTTGTTAATGAATTACATGCAGAGGGATTTTACCAGAAGATTAATGGTCTTAATTATTTTTACATTGCTGGGGTTCTGTTTGGACCTGTTTTCTGTTAGTGTTGGGGGCCATATCCACAGCTCAAGTTTCGATCCTATTAATTCTCTTGGTTTAATTTTTTTCAGATTGATTGTATTTGTTTGGTTCTCAGATGGGTTCTTTGCAGAAAGGATTTATGGAAAGGAAAAAATGATTTATTGATATCCTGTTGATGCTGGTGATGCTTAAAGTTTGTCTCTTTATCCTGCAATACACCGGGTTTCCTACAGTAATTGAGACTGTACAGGAAAGCTATAGCTGGAATAATTATAGATGGAATAATGATAAGATAATCTGTGGTTAAGATGTTTTCATAATAAATAGCTCCGGCAGGATTAACTACCTGCCGGGTTTTATTCAGGCTGTAGGGATAGGATGTATTCTTGCAGGATAAATAAAGGGTAAATAGAAACAGAACAAGGCCAGGATGGCCAATTATCTATAGGTTAATACATATTAATGAAAAAACATAGCAACTGGCAAATATAATGAAATTTATTTCTTGGGATGGGGAATAATTCCATAGGGTATTTGGTTTATAACCAGTTGATCTGTCCGTTTAGTTGCAGGATGTTGTATAATTAGGACATTGCAGGTAATCAATTTCAAAAGGGCAGAATTCAGGATAACAGGAGTGAATATGCTTGAAGGCGCTGGGATTATGTATTGGTGCTTCGAATATAAGTATGGTTTTACTGGAACAGGGGGCGGACAGGCAGATTAGCATCCTCGCTACCAAAACCAGGCCCCACGAGGGTAATCCCCGCAGGACAATCGCCAGCCTTGTGGGCGGGAAACTGCTCAGGGATGTCCATCGCCTTGCGGTAACGGGGAGAAAGCTGCGGAGCAAATTGAACGCTTCTTCCCTTTCCGAGCCGGAAGCTGTTGAGCATGCCTACCGCTACCTGCGCGCTTCCGGAAGCGAAGCCGACATGATTGTCAGCGTTGGTGGGGAAACGTTTATTGCCTATAAACTGGACCATAGGGGCAGGATTAGTGGTATCTATACAGGAAATAAATGCGCATCCGGCACCGGGGAGTTCTTTTTACAGCAGATAAAGAGGATGAATTTAACTGTGGAGGAAGCCGTTTCTACTGCTGATCTGGATAATCCATATAAGGTGGCCGGCAGGTGTTCTGTTTTCTGCAAAAGTGACTGTACCCATGCCCTGAACAAAGGTGCCCCGAAAGAGCGGGTTGTAGCGGGCCTTTGTGAAATGATGGCGGTCAAGGTCAGCGAGCTGTTGAAAAAAACAGAGTACAACAAGGTGATGATAGTGGGCGGGGCTTCGGCCAATAAGCCCATGATCCATTTTTTAAAGAGAGAAATTCCCGACCTGGTTGTTCCGGAACAGGCGAATTGCTTTGAGGCCATGGGAGCCGCCCTGTGGGCTCTGGAGAGGGAAACCCTGCCTGTCCGCAGCCTGGAGGAGCTTTTTAAAGGAGGGGGGAGTGTCTTTACAACCCTGCCTCCCTTGAAAGATTACCTGTCCCGGGTCACCTTCAAGGAAACCGTCCGCCAGGAGCCAAAGGAAGGGGATACCTGTATCCTGGGCCTGGACGTTGGTTCGACGACGACAAAGGCTGTCCTCCTGAGAACCAGCGACAATGCCATTATTGCCAGCTGCTACCTGCGCACCAACGGCGACCCGATCCAGGCTTCCAGGAAATGCTACCGGGAGATTCACCGGCAGTTGGAAGCAAGTAAGGTGAATGTTGAAATCGTAGGGCTGGGGGTTACGGGTTCGGGCAGGCAAATTGCCGGACTCCACGCCCTCACCCCTGCCGTGATCAACGAAATTATAGCCCATGCCACGGCAGCTGTTTATTTTGACCCGGAGGTGGAAACCATCTTTGAAATCGGCGGGCAGGATGCCAAGTATACATACATCACCAGCCGGGTTGCTTCGGATTATGCCATGAATGAAGCCTGCTCCGCAGGAACGGGGTCTTTTTTAGAGGAGGCGGCCAGAGAATCCCTTGACATCGCAACCGAGGAAATCGGGGATATTGCTTTGAAAAGCGCCAGGCCCCTGAACTTCAGCGACCAGTGTGCGGCTTTTATCAGCAGCGACATCAAGACAGCCATTCAGGAGGGGGCCAGTATTGAAGATCTGGCCGCGGGCCTGGTTTACTCAATTTGCATGAATTACAACAACCGGGTCAAAGGAAACAGGGCCGTGGGGCGAAAGGTCTTCATGCAGGGCGGTGTCTGCTATAACAGGGCTGTTCCGGTGGCCATGGCGGCCCTGACCGGAAAGGAAATAATCGTGCCCCCGGAGCCGGGCCTGATGGGCGCCTTCGGCGTGGCCCTGGAGGTTAATAACAGGCTGGCCATGGGCCTGCTGCAGCCGGCTCGCTTTAACCTGGCGGAGCTGGTGGAGCGCGGGGTAGCCTACGGCAAGCCCTTTACCTGCGCGGGAGGCAAAGAGAAATGTGACCGCAGGTGTATAATCAACGTAATTCAAATAAATGGAAAGAGCTATCCCTTCGGGGGGGCCTGCAACAGGTACGTCAACCTGCTTCATAACAGAAAGCAACCCGATACGGTTAAACTGGACCTGGTCCAACTCCGGGAGCGGCTTGTTTACCAGAAATATGGCAGGGAAAGGGGGATCCGGCTGCTGCCGCCCAACGGGAAAAAGGTGGCGGTTAACCGTTCCCTTCTAACCAATACCCTCTTTCCACTCTATTATAATTTCTTTACAGCCCTGGGTTTTGAAGTGCTTTGCAGCGAAGAGATCGATCCCGAGGGCATGGAAAGGAGAGGCGCGGAATTCTGCTATCCGGTGGAGATTGCCCACGGCGCCCTGATGGATTCCATCAACAAGCACCCGGATTATTACTTTCTGCCCCACGTGGGTTCCATGCCCGTAGAAAACGGCATCCCCAACAGCGTGACCTGTCCTTTTGTGCAGGCGGAGCCCTATTACTTGAAAGCAGCCTTCGACGAGCTGAAGGAGGGGGTTGTCTTAAGCCCGGTCCTCGATTTTTCAAAGGGTTACGAAGAGGCGCTGGAAAGCTTTTTGGAACTGGGCAGGACCCTGGGTTTTCCCGCAAGAATCACCAGAAAAGCCTTTAGCCTAGGGGTCCGGGCCCAGATAGATTTCCACCGGGAGTGCCAGGAGATGGGCAGGTTGTTCCTGGAGGAACTGGAACAGGACCCGGCAGGTACGGCCATTGTGCTTTTCGGCAGGCCATACAATGCCTTCACTAAAATAGCGAACATGGGCATTCCCCAGAAATTTGCCACCCGGGGCTACCGCATTATTCCCTACGACTTTTTACCCTTCGGGGCAGAGGAACCGGATGAAACCATGTTCTGGGCCATGGGCCAGATGATCCTGAAGGCTGCCAGGCTTGTGCAGCACCACCCCCAGTTGTTCGCCACTTATATAACGAATTTTAGCTGTGGTCCCGATTCCTTTGTTGTAGGGTTTTTCAGGGATACCATGGGACAGAAGCCTTCCCTGACGCTGGAGCTGGACAGCCATACGGCGGACGCCGGGCTAGACACCAGAATCGAGGCTTTTCTGGATATCATCCAGAGTTTCAGGGAGATTAACAGGTTAAAAACCCCTCTGCCGGTAAAAACATTCAGGCCGGCCAGGGTCGTCATGGAAAAGGATAATACTTGGGTGGAGAGCTCCGCCGGCCGGAGGTATCCACTTAATCACCCGCGGGTCCACGTGTTGATCCCTTCCATGGGGGATTTGGGTTCAAGAATGCTGGCTGCAACTCTGCGCCATCTTGGAATCAAAGCCTCAGCGGTTCCGCCGCCTTCGGCAAAGGAACTTAAAACAGGCAAGGGCTACACCTCCTGTAAGGAGTGCCTGCCCCTGCTTCTTACCGTAGGCAGCCTCTTTAACCACCTGGAGAACAGGGCAAACCCTGAGGAATTGCTGGTCTACTTCATGCCGACGTCCCCGGGGCCCTGCCGTTTCGGCCAGTACAATGTCCTGATCAAAAGACTTATTGAAAAAATGCAGATTGAGGATGTGGCCCAGATCTCCCTGACCTGCGATAACGGTTATGCCGGCCTGGGCACGGATTTTTCGGCGAGGGCCTGGCAGGCGGTGGTCATCTCAGATGTGCTGGATGACATCTACAGCGCGGTTTTAACCATTGCCAGAGACAAAAAAAGAGCCCTTGCCACTTACAAAGATGTATGTGAAGGAATCATCGCCAGTCTGGAGAGGGACAGCTGGAAGGGGATTAAGGAAACCCTGCGCAAAGCTGCCAGGACCCTTAGAAGCATCGAGCGGAAGCAGTCTTTAGAACATACACCCAAGGTCGCCCTGGTGGGCGAAATCTACGTCAGAAGGGATGGGTTTTCCAGACAGTACCTGGTGGAAAGGCTGGCCGAGCATGGGATTATCGTCAACGCTTCGCCCATTGCGGAATGGATTTACTACTGTGACTACCTTCAAAAAACCAAGAACCGTCACCTGCTGACCGGTAAGGACCGGCTGGGGAACTACATTTTGCAGTTTTTCAAGATCTCCTTTGAGCGGACCATTAAAGGGATCCTTTCCCAGTCCGGTTTTTACAAAGCCCACATGGTTGATGTGGAAAGGCTGATAAATAATGCCTCCGGCCTGATCAACCCGAGGCTTACAGTTGAAACAATTTTAACTGCCGGGGCAGCTATCACGGAAATCGTTGATGATGTGGCGGGAGTCATTTCCATCGGCCCCTTTGGTTGCATGCCCAGCAGGATTGCGGAAGCAGTCCTTAATTTCAAGATTAATGAAGCTAAGCTGGAGACCGCGAAGGATAAGAACCTTGTGGCCAGGATCATGGAGGACTATCCAGCACTGCCATTTCTGTCGGTTGAAACTGACGGCAATACCTTTCCCCAGGTCATTGAGGCGAGGCTGGAGGTCTTCTGCATGCAGGTGGAAAGGGTGCACCGGCGGCTCCTGGAGCTAAAAGGCGGTTTCTCCAAGAGGTATCTTAAAGCTATTTCCAGCCTCCTCCGGTAGGAGATAGTTTCTTTAAAACCCAGGCTTAATCTTCCTGTAGCGGCAGTGTGAATGTGGAACCGGCTGGCGCAAACCGGAAGCGGGAACCGAAAAGGGAAGCCAGGCGGGCTATTACGGGCAGCCCGGTGCAGTGATTGGCGGCCAGCAGGCAGAGGTCCAGGCCTTGTAGAAAGGTGAGGGCGGCTTCCTGCTGGGAGGCGGGAGCCGGCCCCAGGTGGGTGCCTCCGATGATAGCGTAAACCTGGCTGACGCCGGTTACTTTCCTGGCGTGTTTGATTATGTTTACCAGGCCGGCGTGGGCGCAGCCAAGGAGGATCACCAGCCCCTCCGGTATTACGCAGTAAAGGCTCAGGTCATCGAGAAGCGGGTCGGGAGAGATCTTCTTACCGTTTTCCTGGCAGTAAAGTTTATTGTCCGGCTTTTCAAAGGGGGTTTCCCGGGGTATTTCACCGCTTACCCAGAGTCCCGGCAATATCTCCCGGGGCTCCCTGGTAAGAACGAAATCAGCCCCGGCGTTTTCCAGTACCTCTCTGCAAAAGGGGACTCCAATGTAACGGTGCTTGTCCGCAGAATAATGGGAGGTAAATAACGCGGGGTGGGCATATACAGGCAGCCTTCCCCGGTGGCGCAGAAAAGCCCTCAGACCCCCTGTGTGGTCGGAGTGGCCGTGGCTCAGGACCAGAGCTTCCACCTGCTTCAGGTCAAGACCCAGGGCAGCCGCGTTTGACAACAGATTGCCCTGCTCCCCTGTATCAAAGAGAATTTTCCTGCCGTCTTTTTCTATATACAGGCACAGGCCCCACTCTCCGACAAGGTTTTCAGGTGTTCCTACGGTGTTTTCACATACTACGGTCACTTTAAGCATGGGCTGTTAACCTCCCTGAATAGTCTTTGAAGCAATGGCCGGTTCGCATCCGGGTAAAAGGGCTGGTATATTGTTTGTTATGCAAAAGGGCGCCGCGGTGTACGCTGGCTCTGGATCCAGAGGGGTTAAATGACTAAGCATCCGGGTTTTAAAGGGTACATTTCCTTCATATTACAATTATTTTGCACTGGTTGCAAGTTATTGGGTTATTAGAGGGGTAAGGAGACTTCTGGTTGAAAAACTGATTGGGGGGATGAAAATGGATGAAATGTTGTTTAAGCGCCTTTTGCTGGCCTGGGAAGATGATGAAAACATTGATGAACTGATTCAGATGGGTTATTTTAAAAAGATAAACGGAAGGATCCTGCAAACAGAATTCTGCCGTGAAGAACTGAACCGTTTTATCAACGCCAAAAAGGCACTGGTATACGAAGCCGTTAAAGAACTGGGGAGTGCGGAAGACATAGGAAGGGTTATGGAAATGGCTGGTATCAAAGATTTTATTACCTTTGTCTTTATTGCCGAGGAACTGGTGGAGGAAGGCAAGTTTGTCAAGGATAGAGAAAAGAACGTAGTCCTTAAGACGGGATCTTAATAGAAAGTTTAAAGGGTTTACCTGTGTGGGGTGAAAAACACTTGAACTGGCAGGAAATAACGCGCAGAATAGAGATGTTCTTGGCCCAAAATTTAGAGGCACATTTGGTGGATTTGCTCCTCTCCCTGGTGGTTCTGGCTGTCACATACATCTTGATTAAAACTCTGAACCGGATCCTGAACAGGATACTGCAGGAAGGTAGCCGGGAGTGGGCAGAAGGGGACGACGCTGCAACGGAACAATCCCTGTTGTCTGACAGCATGATCCGGTCGCTGCGAATTCTGCTTCAAACGCTGCTTCTTTACGGAGGTTATTTCTTTGCAGCCCTTATAATCCTGCATATTTTCAACGTGAATATCATTTCTGCCGACGACTTGAAATCCATCGGTACAAAGCTACTCAAAATAATCGGCGTTATGGTGGGAGCAAAGCTGCTCATCAATTTCGGCCGGATGGCTATCAGACAGTTTTTTGAGAGGCACCGGATTAAGGATCACTTTACAGCGAGTCGCCGGGCAGAAACCCTGGAGAGGCTACTCTGTAGCCTCTTGACCTATGTGGTGTTTTTTGTGGCCGGCGTGACGATTCTTCAGATCTTCAATGTCAACACCGGTGCCATCCTGGCCAGCGCGGGGATCCTGGGTTTAGCTGTGGGCTTCGGCGCCCAGAGCCTTGTTAAAGATGTTATCAGCGGATTCTTTATTATTTTTGAAGACCAGTTCGGCGTTGGTGATTATGTAAATATTGAAGGTGTCGAGGGTACGGTGGAGGAGATCGGCCTGCGAACCTGCAAGGTTCGTCGCTGGACGGGCCAGTTGGAGATCCTGCCCAACGGGAGTATTACCCGGGTAACCAACTACAGCCGGGGGCAAATGCTGGCTCTGGTTATCATTAGGATTGCTTATGAGGAAGACATCGACAGGGCCATCGCTGTTTTGCAGCAGGAGAGTGAGGTTGCCTACAGAGAAATGGAGGCTATTCTTGCTCTACCCAGGGTGGAAGGCGTCGTTGAACTGGCCGATTCCTCCGTCAACATCCGCATCACTGCCCCTGCCCTGCCGGCAAAATACTGGGCTGTGGAGCGCGAGTTGCGCCGCCGTTTCAAAAATGCCCTGGACAGGGCCGGCATCGAGATCCCTTACCCAAGGCGGGTTTTATACCAGCGGGAAAAAGAGCTTAAAACAATTAAGGAACAGCAAAAAGAAGAAAATAAAAAAACGGATAAGCGGGTATCCATGGCGGAGACCGCAGGAACTCCGGAGTGTCAGCAACAAATACTTGAAGAGAAGGGAGGAACCGTCTTATGAAAACTCACACGAAATACCTCTGGTTCAACACATCCAGGCGCCGCGAATACATTAACATAACCGGGGAAGTAGAAAAAGCCTTACAGGAGAGCGGTATCCAGGAAGGGATGGTCCTGGTTTCGGCGATGCACATCACGGCCGGAGTTTACGTGAATGATGATGAGCCAGGCATTATCCAGGACATCGACGAAATGTTGGAGCGGCTGGCTCCCTTCGGCAAAGCGTACCTTCATCACCGGACCGGTGAGGATAATGGGGACGCTCACTTAAAAAGCCTGCTAGTCCACCACCAGGTAATCATACCCGTAACAAAGGGCAGGCTGGATTTCGGCCCCTGGCAGCAGGTTTACTACGCTGAGTTCGATGGCCAGAGGAAAAAAAGAGTTGTAATTAAGGTAATGGGTGAGTAAAGCTTATAGGAGCAACCAGCGGCCGGCTGCTCAACGGTTTCAGATTGATTACAGCTGCGGTTTCCCGTTTTACCTGCGCCGGCAGCCACCGCATTTCAGATTTCAAATAATCAATTTGCCTCAAAAAATATTCAAATAATTGTAGAGGAATGGGACTTTGTTTATTGAATTCTTATGATGCGGGTGCCCCTTTTTTTACACAATTAGACCTATTTCTATTCTCCTCTACTCTGGTGAAATACTTTTAAAAAATGTGGGTACCCATGATTATTATATTTTTAAGGATATAGCATCCGGGTTATTCCCCAGTATACGGGGGAAGGTGAGATTCTAAGGCTTAAAGAAACTAAACACCCAGACTATTGTTCCGGAAGTTCCCTGACCGCATCTTATTTTGCCAAGGGATATGTACCCTTAGATTAATGCTAAAAAAGAAAGGATTGAGGTTTCCAGCCAGGCTGGTCTTTATAAGATAACCCGGAAGTTTTCTAAAGGGCAGGGTTCTCCCGGAATACAGGAAATGAGCCAGTCCTACAATAGTAAATTTTTAAAGGCGGGGTTCCCGTTGACTGAGGAAATTGTTAATACCTTAATAGCACTGATCAAGAGTATGTGTGTGGTCATGGTGGTAGCCTACCTGATGACCCGCTCCAGGTTCTATCAGGAGATTCTAGATAAAAAGATCACTCGTTATAATCTTATAGGCTTAATCATCACCTGTGGTTTGTTTTCCATCTACGGTACTCTGGGCGGCATCAGCATTGCAGGCGCATATGCCAATATCAGAGATCTGGGACCTGCCATCGCCGGGCTGGTGGGAGGGCCCGTGGCCGGTTTTGGTGCGGCCTTGATTGGAGCAACCCATAGGTATACTCTCGGCGGCATTACCGCTTTGCCCTGCGCGGTGTCCACAATAATTGCGGGGCTGGCCGGGGGAGCCATTTATAAGTTGAAAAAAGGTGAATTTATAGGGGTCCGGGGTGCAGTCCTGTTTACCTTCTCATTGGAGGTCCTGCATATGGGCCTGACTTTGCTGCTGGGCCGCCCCTACGACCAGGCTGTAATTGTTGTTAAACAGGTAGCCCTGCCCATGATTTTTACCAATACTTTGGGTATGGCTGTTTTTGCCTTTATCATCGTCAACCTGATTAAAGAAAAAACCACAGAAGCTGAAAAAGAATTAATCGAGGGCGAGCTGAAAGTTGCCCGGGAAATCCAGATGAGCATAGTGCCCAAGATGTTCCCCCCTTTTCCTGATAGATCCGAATTTGATATCTATGCCATTCTGGAGCCAGCCAAGGAAGTGGGCGGGGATTTTTACGATTTTTTCTTCCTGGACGATGACCACCTGTGCCTGACAATCGGCGATGTTTCCGGTAAAGGTGTCCCTGCCTCGCTGTTTATGGCAGTTACCAAGACCCTAATCAAGGCCGAGGCAAGCAGGGCATTTGAACCGGATCTGATCTTAAGCACCGTCAACGATAAACTTTGTTCTGATAACGATTCCGGGATGTTTGTTACGGTTTTTCTGGGTGTTTTAAATGTCCACAGCGGTTTTTTTGACTACTGTAACGGCGGCCACAACTCTCCCTATCTTGTAAGGAGCGGGGGTCATATTGAACCTTTGCCAAAAACTGAGGGTATAGCCCTGGGGGTTATGGAGGGAATCCCCTACAGCAGGAAAACAATCAAACTGGCGGCTGGAGATACCCTGCTCCTCTATACGGATGGTGTGACTGAGGCAGCTGACAAAGAGCATAGATTATTCGGTGAGGGGCTGCTGGAGGAAGTTTTGCGGCAGGCCGGCAGTTATGGACCCAAAAAACTGACCCTTCAACTTTTGGACGAGATAAGGAGATTTGCAAAGGGAGCCGAACAGTCGGATGACATTACAATTTTAACCTTAAAGTATTTTTTGGAAAGCAGGGAAATGTCGATGCAGTTAAAGAACGACCTATCTGAAATAGAATCAATAAACAGACACATTGAAGAGTTCGGAGAAACTAATCAGCTTCCCCCTGATGTTATTTTCAACCTGAACCTGTCCCTTGAGGAGATCTTTGTAAACATCGTCTCTTACGGTTATGAGGATGAAAATGAACATTTCGTAAAAATCAGCATGTCCCTTGTGGATAACGAGCTGGTAGTGAAAGTTGAAGACGACGGGCGCGAGTTCAACCCGTTGGAACTGCCCGAACCGGATCTTGAGCAGAAGCTTGAGGAAAGGCCTATCGGTGGCCTGGGCATTCACCTCGTCCGTAATCTTATGGATGAGCTGGATTACAAGCGAACCCACAACAAGAACATTTTGACCATGAAGAAAAAAATAAATCAAAGGGGCTAGAACCCTGCATAAAGATAATAATTGGAGGAGTTTTAATGCAAATTACTGAAAACAAAAGAGGTAAAGTAACAGTCCTTGAACTGGACGGACGCCTTGATACGGGGACTTCGGCGGAACTGGATAAAAGGCTCATGTCACTTTTGAACAGCGGGGAAAAGTATTTTGTTCTTGATTTAGCCCGGCTGACTTATGTAAGCAGTGCGGGACTCCGGGTACTGCTCATGGGCGCCAAAAAATCAGCTGCTGCCGGAGGAAGAATGGTTCTTGCCAACCTCCAGGATTTGGTCCAGGAAGTATTTGACATTGCCGGATTTACCAAAATATTTTCCATCTATGCTTCCCAGGACGAGGCTATCAATTGTTTTTAGCTCAGTTAACTGGTAAATGGTGGTTTCGAGCAAATTTACATTAAATAACTTAATAACTGCAAGTAAAAAATCGAGTTTAAACCTTTATAAGGCTATTGAATCAGCCATAAAATGAGGAGTCAACCAAAGGACTGATCGTTGTGTTGACTCCTTTATATTGTAATAGCTCAGCAGGGTTTCCTTTAGGAGCCGAGTAGTTCCAGCAGATTTTGAGCCAGGATTTTTTTCAAATCTTTACCCGAAAAGGCGCGTTCAAGCTTGTAGCGCTCATAGGAGGGGTCTCCAAAAGGGTAGTCGCTGCCGAAGAGAATCCGGTTTACGCCGTAATCCCGGGCGAAGTCAATAATCTCTTCCTCCCCCGCCAGGGCAGTGTCCACATATACCGCAGGGTTTTCAAAGAGACCGGCCTCTTTCAGGCGGTAATACCCCCCGTTTAAAGCGCCCATGTGCGGGATGATAATAACCGTGCGCCTGTCAATCTGCCCGGTTAGTTTGAGGGTGTGGTGAAATTCCTCCTCGAGGATAACCGGCAGTTGTTGGCTGCAGACAGTTTCAATAAAGCTTTCGCATTCTTTCGTACCGTACAGGTATTCCGGTTCACCAGGGTGGCGGTGCCACTTTATGCCCCTAAAACAATCCCCTGGTGGGGCAAAGTCATTCCAAACAAACCAGAAGGCAAAAAGCCGCTCGGAAATCAGCGATTCCAGGTAGTGGTGAACCCTCTGCCGGGACTCCCGATAGTACTGATTGTCAATAAATCTCCGGTCGTAGCGGTCATAAATTTCTTCAACCGGAGAAAAAAGAACACCCCCGGCAATTTTCCCCTCTTTCCATAGAGAGCGCAGCGTTGGGAAAGGTAGGGTTAGCCCGCAGTGAGCGTGGGAATCAAGTGCCAGCACCATGGTCAGCCTCCCTGCATCAATCCCGCAATTCAATGCGGCCGGTTGTTTTTACGGGTGCTATAATAGTCTTATCATATTATTTGTCTTTACCTATGTCTATTGAGAGTTTAGTGTTATTGCCCGTCCTGAATACTGTTTAATACTTCTTTTGGAGGTATCTGGATTACCAATCCTCTGGCTAAGTCTTCCTTTTTCATTTTATTGTAATCAATCAATCTATGGTAATATGTCCCGTCTTCATAAAACCTCTCACATATATCCCACCAGGTATCTCCCGGTACTACGGTATAGGTTGTGGATTGAGAATCTGCGCTAATGGAAGGGTTATTCAAATACTCCTCTTCAATTGCCCCGGTCTGTTCGGCAGTTGCAGGATATACGGCACTTTCCTGCTCCAGAAGGAAGGAATGGGCTTCCAGTTGAGCAATCCGTTGTTCGTAAGTTGCAATCCGCTCGCTGAGCTGGGCAGTTTTACGGTCAAGGGAATAATAAAGCCAGCCGAAAACCGAAAACAAAACCAGGTTCAGGATTATGTAGAAAAAAATAATGTAGCCAATGGGGTCAACCGAACTTTTCCGCCCGCTCCGGCGTTGCATGGCAGGCAGGTACTGTGAATCGACCGGCCTCTGACTCATACTCTCAAGTTCATCTTCTGGATTAAACTGAACTGACTTGTTATTATCGTCTTTCATCCTACTCACGCTCCCTGGGGAATTACTATCTGCAAAGTCGTTTTATTTATAAAACTTCGTTAGATACCAGAAATACCCTCTAAAAATAAAAAAAATTGTAATTATTCCGAGTAAAATGTAAATGAAATGAATGATAATTCTGGAAGGAATTGGAGTAGAAATCTCGAAACTATTATACTAAAAATTGTTATAAGAGGTGTCAGGTTTTAATGGGGGATTTGGTTAGTATTGCAAAAAACGATGCAGATATCCTGAATAAAGAGGAGAATAATGAAGCTGCTGGAGCTGGCGCGTCTTATTCCCGGGCTTTGGTTCCTACAGTCGATATCTATACGGCGAGGTTGTTTTTTAATTTTACCCGGAATATTGTTGAAGAAACAGTAGACAGGCGGGTTTCCTTGCTTGAAGAGAAGATTAAGGACAGGGATCAGGAGTTAATGAGAGCTATCCGCAAATTACAGGCCAGGCTGGCGATGCAGCAACAAAACAAAGCTGCAGCGTTGCCGTGGTGGAGGAAGTTATTTAACCGGGGGGTTGAAAAAAGGGAGAAGTGATTTCCATGTAATTATGCTATAGCTTCCACTGGATCTTGTTGCATTAAAAAAAAAGAGCACTCCGGTAGGCGCTCCTTCAGGTGGATGAATCGTTCCTACAACACCGGATTCAAATAAGATATACCCCCACACACACAACACATGCAAGAGCCAGTTTTAATGAAACGGCCCGGCAATTGACCGTTTCCCGGCTCAATTACAGTATTCTATTTTTCCCTTGAAAATCCTTCCCGTAGCTGTGTTTTTTGTATATTTCATGAAAAGAGGCGGGCTCTAACTTTAAAATCTTTTCATTTAATTATCTTTACAACCTGGAATAAGACGACGCCAGAGGTAAACCGGGTTGAGCTGAAATTTCCTTGCTCTCAGGCAGGGCGCCAGCCGTTGATTTCAACTTGTCCAGTATTACTGTTCACTGTGTCTGAAAAGTCCAGTGAATGCGTTCCGGGGCAACAATATGGGATAGTAAAGGCTGCTTTATTTCAGCCCGCCTTCCAGGAAGTCTATAGTTCCTTCAAAGGAAGGCGGCTTTTTTTTATATCATTTTATTAAGGAAGGGAATTTTAAATTTACATCAAAATTTGTTATGGTTGCGAGAAATTGGCCTTCAATATTTAACGCGTTTAAGGAAAACATGTAGATAGCCTCAAGCTTACTTTCTAACACCGGGGTGTGTAACTTTCATGAAAAACAAAAGGCCTTTATTCCTCCAGGATCTTAAAAAAAACCGCGTGCAAATCACACCGGTCCAATTAATAGTCCTCGGGTATCTTACCTTTGCTGTTCTCGGAACACTCTTGCTGTGCCTGCCTTTCTCCCTTCGCCCGGGGGTCCGGATAAGTTTCATTGACGCCCTCTTTACTGCAACCAGCGCCATCAGTGTAACCGGCCTTACCGTGGTCAACACCCCCGAAACCTTTAGTATTGTGGGCAAAATTATCCTGGTTTTTTTATTTCAAATCGGGGGCCTCGGCATAATGACCCTGGGTACCCTGGTTTATGTCCTGATGGGCAGCCAGGTGAGCCTGCGGGAAAGGCTATTGATCAAGGCGGACCAGAACCAGACGGAACTTCAGGGGATGGTTATGCTGATGCTGTTCATTTTCAAAGTGGCCATTGCTTTTGAAATTCTTGGCGCCCTGGTCCTGACCCTTCATTTTTGGCAGGGCTACCGGATCCCTCTGGCTGAGGCCCTGGGCCTGGGCGTTTTTCATGGTATCTCGGGATTTACCAATGCGGGTTTTGATTTGTTTGGAGACAGCCTGCGGGGCTTCGGGCAGGACTATCTGGTCCAGGGCGTGCTCGGTATTTTGCTCCTGACTGGTGCCATTGGTTTTCCGGTGATTATGGAGCTTTACTCTTACCTGGTTTCCCGGCGCAGAGGAGGAAAGTATAAGTTTTCCCTGTATACAAAACTCACTACCATTACTTTTGCTCTTTTACTCGCAGCGGGCTTTTTCGCGGTGCTTTTGACTGAAGCGACTGCTTCCCTGGCGGGACTTCCCTGGCACCAGAAGATTTCTGTTGCTTTTTTTCAGTCTCTGACTGCTCGCAGCTGCGGCTTCAGCACGGTGGACGTCAGTGTTTTCCAGGGCACGACCCTTTTATTTCTTTGCCTTTTGATGTTTATTGGGGCCTCTCCCAGCAGTTGCGGGGGCGGGATCCGGACCACCACCTTTGCCGTACTGGTCTTAAGCGTAGTAGGTGCTTTACGGAACAGGACACAAATCAAAGTGTTCCGACGGGAGCTTTATCAGGAGGATGTGATGAGGGCCTTCATTGTGTTTTTTGTAGCCGCCATGCTGGTATCCGGGGCTGTTATCCTGCTGCAGGCAAGGGAACCTTATCAGTTGACGGAGATTCTTTTTGAAGTCTGTTCTGCTTTCGGAACCACCGGACTTTCCATGGGAATTACGGAAAAACTAAGTGTTTTTGGCAAAACTGTGCTTATCTTTCTCATGTTTACCGGGCGCATCGGAATTGTTTCCCTGTTATTGCTGTTTCAACAGCGACGCCCTCCTGACAGCTACCATTATGTCAAAGAGCATATTATCATCGGTCAATGATTGGCAATGGAGAGTATTAAAAGGTCTGATTGGGGGTAATGTTTGACCTCTTTTATCAGGCTCGGATTATGACCTGCGGAAGTTGAAAAACTAATCAGGAGAAAGGGGGACAGGTTTATGTTTAAGGGGAAAGGGCTGCGTAAAGGAGTTGTCATAATACTGGTTTCTATGGCTGTTTTAGGCCTGGCAGTTCCGGTGGGAGCTTTAGAAACAATGAGCGGGGAAAGCATCGTGGTACCGGAAGGAATCGTCCAGGGGCCGCTTTTCGCAACCGGAAATGATGTTGTTGTGAACGGGGATGTGGAAGGGGATGTATTTGCTGCCGGCCAGACTGTTATGGTTAACGGCAGGATTAATGGGGACCTCCTGGCTGCTGCCAGGACAGTTCGGCTGAACGGGCAAGTCAGCGGAAATGTCCGTTGTGCTGCGCAGGATGTAGAAATTAATGGAAATGTGGGGATGAGCTTGACGGCTGCCGGCGATCAAATCAGACTGTTGGAAGGTTCCAGGGTGGGTCAGGATGCTCTGGTTTTCGGCAGGTATATGACGCTTTCAGGTGAGGTGGGGCGGCAATACCTTGGTTCTGGAGAAAACATCAGGATAAACGGCCAGGTAGGCGGTGACATACACCTGTGGGGTGTAAAAGAGCTCAATTTAGGCCCTCTGGCGGCAATCGGCGGGAGCCTCTCCTACCGTTCCCCGGCGCAGGCCGAAGTCGCGCCGGGAGCAAGGGTTTCAGGTACAACAAATTGGGAGCGCCTGGAGCAGGAAGTCAAAAAGACTACGCCAATCCAACAATATGACTGGGCAGGTGCTTTAGCCTGGTTTGCCGCAGGCATCCTGGTCTGGGGTGTCCTCTCCCTGCTTTTCCCGGGTATCTGGAACCATCTTAGCAGTACTATTCAGCATTCACCGGGGCCGGTCCTGGGTTGGGGGTTGCTTTTGCTGCTGGTAACCCCGCTGGCTGTACTGCTCCTGCTTGTAACGGTTATCGGAATCCCGCTCTCCCTGACTCTGTTAGCGGCCTATGCAGCTCTGCTTTATGCTGCAAAAATTATCATCGGGGATGCCATCGGCCGTTTTCTGGCCAGACGCTTTGGCTGGGAAGGGAGAATCCATTCCGTCTTTCCGTTTCTGATTGGCTATGCCGGGCTGGTGCTTTTAATCAGTATTCCGGTTGTCGGGACAATCCTCAGTATTGTTATATTTTCTATGGCCATCGGATCGGTTTTCCTGGCAATTTACCGCTGGCGGCAACAGCCGTTGCCCGCAGCTATTGAATAAACCAATTGCTAAAGGAGGAACTGGCTGGATTCTGTTTCTAAAATTCCGGGCTGGAAATAGAATAAAAACCAGCGCAACCCGGCTAGTACTATCGCCGTGCCTTGTTTCCTTAACAGGTTTAAACAGATCATGTATAATTATAAAGAAATATTAAATGCTTCGGGAATTGTTGCTTTCCACAAATCCGTCATGCTGGAATTTCTATATTCTTCTCAGTGCACGACTCCTTTTTTACGACACCTTTTTATGACAGCTTCATCAGAATCTTTTATTTAGCTTAACCCTTTTCTATCGAATTAAAAGGTTATAAAGGGAAGTGAACAGCAGTGAGTATACCTTATCAGGACTACTATGAAATCCTGGGTGTCGATAGGAATGCCACTGATAAAGAAATCAAGTCTGCTTACCGGAAGCTGGCCCGCAAGTGGCATCCAGACCTTTATTCCGGCAAAGACAAGGAAAAGGCAGAAGAAAAAATAAAGCAGATTAACGAGGCTTACGAAGTCCTGAGCGATAAAGAAAAGAGAGAGAAATATGACCGCTTGGGTGCCAACTGGCGTATGGGTGAAGATTTTTACCCGCCGCCGGATATGGAGGATTTTCAATTCTTTACCGGGACGGGCACAACAGGTTTTAGTGATTTTTTTGAAGCTATTTTTGGCAGCGGTTTTGGCCGCAGGGCCCGTGCATCCCGCCCGCGTGGTGCGGTGCGGGGACAGGATGTGGAATATGAACTGGAATTGACCCTGGAAGAAGCTTACAGGGGTGGCGAAAAGACTTTACAGGTGTCAAGCAATGAAGTGTGTCATGCCTGTGCCGGTACCGGGTTTGATGGGAGGTCCTTTTGCCCGCGCTGCGGCGGGACCGGTGTTACCCCCAGTAGGAAGACCCTGGCCGTAAAGATTCCGGCGGGTGTAACTGATGGCAGCAAAATCCGCCTGAAAGGACAGGGCGGGGAAGGACTTGACGGGGGTGAGCGGGGTGACCTGTATTTAAAGGTGCGCATACTCCCTCACAGTATTTACAAGATCCTGGGCAGTGATTTGGAAGTTGAAATTACCCTGCGACCTGAACAGGCAGTTCTGGGAGACCGGGTAACAGTGCCGACACTGGACGGTCCGGTAATAATGAAGGTTCCGGCAGGGACCAGGGCCGGCAGGCGCCTGCGCTTGAAAGGGAAGGGCTTGCCTTACCGGGGTGGTCGCGGTGATCAATACGTGCTGATTAAAATTGATATACCAGAGCATATTACAGCAGAAGAAGAGCAGCTATACAGACGGTTGGCGGAAATCAAGAAAGGGGTGTGAGGGTGTTGGAAAAAAAATATTATATTCAAATCTATCGCCATACCCTTCCCACCGCTGAGGACAGCGAATGGGTGGATTTAGAAAGCCTGGGGATTCACCCGGATATTGTGCAACAGCTGGTCGAATGGGGCATCGTGGAAACACGGGGCGGTTATGTCCATTTCCGCCAGGCAGTTCGCTTGCAGAAATTGATGCGTCTGCGCCGCAAACTCGGGGTTAACCTGCCTGGAGCGGCAATCATTGTTGATTTACTCGAGCGGATCGAAAAACTGCAGGATGAAATAGACCGGCTAAAAAAACGCTAGATGTAGCCCTGTAGATACAGGCCTGTAATGTTGATGCAAAAATCAAAAGCTTAAACCTTAAACATAAAACCTGCTGGTTTTTCATATGTTTTTTGCAGGAGGCTTGTTGATGAAGTATATGGTTCCACTGGAAGAAGCACAACAACTCTTATTACAACATGTAAAACCCTTGGAGCCGGTGGAACTGGATCTACTACAGGCGCTTGGGATGGTACTTGCTGTAGATGTCCCGGCACCGGAACCGGTCCCTCCGTTTACACGCTCCCGCCTGGACGGGTTTGCACTCAAATCCTGTGACACTGACGGGCCCTCTCCTGCAAAACCTGTCAACCTGCATGTAACCCAGTCGCTCAGGGCCGGGCAGCTTGCTTCAGCCGGGGTGGAGCCGGGGACAGCCACGGCTATTGTTACAGGGGCCCCTGTGCCGCCGGGTGCGGACTGTGTGGTCCCCTTCGAAGTAGTTCGCCAGGAAGGGGAGTTTATTGTCCTTACTGCACCACTAAAGCCTGGCCATGGCATTGCACCTGCCGGCGGGGACGTTGCTGCCGGGGATTGTGTTTTGGGTAAGGGTACGGTAATCAACGCGCCGGCAGCAGGGGTACTGGCGGCGCTGGGCTGCAGCCGGGTGAAGGTGCACCGGAAGCCCCGGGTTGCCGTCTTCACAACGGGTGACGAACTCCAGCCCCTTGGACAGCCTCTGGAAAACGGGAAAATATACAACAGTAATCTCTATACTATGGCTGCCATGGTATCGGAAGCCGGCGGGGAGGCAGTCCTGCTTGAATCTGTACCTGACGAGGAAGATCTTATTTGCAGGCAATACAATTATGGGCTGTCAGTTGCCGACCTTGTATTGTCCACCGGCGGGGCGGCTGCGGGTGAACGGGATCTGGCTTCTGCAGCAATGCAGCGTTGCGGCGCCAGGCTGCTTTTCCGGCACATGGAGGTCACACCCGGAAAATACACTGTTTGCGGCGTAAAAAACGGCCGCCTCTTGTTAGGATTTTCAGGAAAACCTGCTTCCGCCGTTGCTGCCTTCTTCCTGCTGGTAAGGCCTGTGCTGCGGTGTATGGGCGGGTACAGGGAGCTCTTTTTACCCAGGTGCGAAGCGACCCTGGTGGAGGAGATCCAGGGGGGATTGGCTTTCCGGAGTTTGGTCCGGGCTGAGGTTCAGTGGCAGGATGGATGTCTGGTGCGGCCTGCTCCAAAGGGCCCCGGCAGCCTTCTTACACTTATGACGGGAAATGCATTCATTGACCTCCCTGCCGGTTGCGGCCCCCTGACTCCAGGCGATAAGGTACAGGTGATTCTACTATAATTACATAATACACCCCACAAGGTCACCTGGTACAATGCAAGTAATGCTTGCTTTCGGAATAATGCTTTCGACCTGCCCTGGATAGGATTGCCTTAATTACAGACCGGGCCTCGACGCTGGTGCGGGCTAGCCAGCCCGGCATCGAGGCCCGGTCTAATACTGTTTAGCCAAAGGCATGAGAAGCTCCACCCGGTTCACCGGGCGGGCTTTGAGGTTGATACCTCCGCACTGGACAATTGGGGATTGAGGTTGTTTGCCATCGCCCCGGTAATTCCCGCAGGGTTCGTTCAAAATGCTCGGGATTTATTACCAGGATTACAGTGCTGGAAAAAATCCTTTTCATACTCGGCAATAAATTCTTCACGGTTCATATAGAAGTAGAGTTTCAGCCAGGTCAAAAAGAACAGCCTGAAACAATAGATTAATTCTCAGGATTTTTAAACCAGGCTTTGGTCATACGCTTTAGTAATTTGGACACCAGAGTTCATAGTAGCTCTGGGGGTGGTCACAGGCAGGGCAAACTTCCGGCGCTGCTGTCCCATGGTGGATATAACCGCAGTTAGAGCATCTCCAGTATACCTCTTCTTCGCGCTTGAAAACCTGTCCTTTTTGAATATTTTCTAAAAGTTTCAGGTAACGCTCTTCATGGCTCTTTTCCGCTACAGCTATAGCCCTTAGTACGGCAGCTATTTGGGGAAATCCTTCCTCTTCAGCTACTTTAGCATACTCCGGGTACATTGTGGTGTGTTCAAAATTTTCCCCGCTGGCAGCTGCCTTCAAGTTTTCTTCCGTGTTACCGATTATACCTGCGGGGAAGGCGGCGGTGATTTCTACTTCTCCACCTTCCAGAAACTTAAACAGGCGCTTGGCGTGTTCCTTTTCGTTATTTGCCGTATCCAGGAAGATTGCTGAAATTTGTTCGTAACCTTCCTTTCTAGCCTGGGATGCATAAAAAGTATAGCGGTTCCTGGCCTGGGATTCGCCGGCGAAAGCCGTCAGTAAATTGCGTTCTGTACGCGTTCCTTTAAGACTCACGTTAAAAAACCCTCCTTTTAAATTTGAATTGATTTATCTTAAGGCTGTTCTTTTATTTTGAGCGGTCCAGTTAACTTAGTTTTACCCTCATGGAGATAATACTATGATAGTTTTAAGAATTCCTTGCTGAATGATTAAAAATTCCTTAAAGTCTTAAAGTATGATCGATGTAATGAGTGTTCTTGAGAGGGATCTCTTGCTAAGGTTAAAAGAATTGTCCTGGTAACTCAAGATTAACAAGGAGAATTGTTATGGAAGACTTAAAGCTGTACAAAGCTGTATACATCGTAGAGTGTCCGAACTATGAAACGGATGTTGTGCAAAAAGCAGTGGAGCGCCTGGTCAGCCTTATGGGTGGTTGGGACAAGTTTGTCCGCCCTGGTGAAAAGATTTTACTGAAACCAAACTTGCTGATGAAAAAGTCGCCGGAAGAAGCCGTCACAACACATCCTGCGGTGGCCGGGGCGGTTGCCCGGGGCATCCGGGGAGCAGGAGGTCATGTTGTTATTGGGGATAGCCCTGGTGGACCCCTGAACGCGCTGCTGCTGCAACGGGTTTATAAGGGTTGCGGGATGGTGGAAGCTGCGGCCAGCAGCGGCGCAGAGCTGAACTACAATACCAGGGAAGCGGTGCTGAAGGTACCTCCAGGCGGTCTTCTTGCGTCGGTTACGGTTATGGAAGCAGTTACAGATGTTGCAGGCATAGTTTCCGTGAGCAAGCTTAAAACCCACAGCCTGACCCGCTTAACTGGGGCTGTCAAGAATTTGTTCGGTCTGGTTCCAGGCCTGAAAAAGGCTGAGTATCACGTCAGCATGCCCGGGATTAAGGAGTTTTCGGCAATGCTGGTGGACGTTGCCCGGGCAGCGGCGCCCAGAATGCACTTGATGGACGCGGTGGTGGGGATGGAGGGCGAGGGGCCTTCCGCCGGGGAAAAGGCCCAAATAGGTTTAATCCTGGGAAGTCCCTGCCCCTTTGCTTTAGACCTTGTAGCTGCCTCCCTGGTGGGTATTGAGGCCGGGGAAGTGCCAACTATTGTAGAAGCGGTTAGGCGGGGTTATATTACAGCAAATGTGAAGGATATCCCCTTGGTTGGAGACCCGGTTTCCCTGCCCAGGGTACGTTTCAGACTGCCGCCCAGAGCTTTCGACATGGACCTTCTAAAGGCAAATGCAGGCAGATTCATCCCTGGCTGGCTGCTGCGGGCGATTAACAACCGCCTGCGGCCGAGCCCCGCATTTTCTCCTGAAACTTGTCTTGGTTGCGGGGAATGTTCCCGGGTCTGTCCGGCCTGTGCCATCCGGATAGAAAATAACATGCCCTGGGTTGACCTGGAAAAGTGCATTCGCTGCTTTTGTTGCCAGGAATTATGCCCGCAAAAAGCTGTGCGGATCAAACGACCCTGGTTGGGCAGGCTCCTGTTTCAATAATGGTCAAAATAAATGAGGCGGACAGCAATTCCCGCCCCTGGCCGGCCTGTATTTTTTAAAACTATTGCTTCACCTTCCGGGGAGTGCCTGTTCTTTCAGAGTGTTTCCTCTTCCACCTCATCCTTTATCACAAAATCGGATAAATAGCCCAGCACTGATAATCCAAAAATTAGTATTATAAAGCTGTAAGCGAGGTTCCAATTGGGGTAAATGACCGCGCCGGTATGATACATGATCGCTTCTACCGCCAGGAACAAAGCAGAGGCAAGTATTGTATAGGCGACTCGCAGCTCCCGGCGACGGGGCAACCAGTTCAGGTAAAGTATTGAACTGGCGTAAGTCTGGAAGATATGCAGGACTGGAATCCCGCCCAGGTAAAGAATTCCCCTGGGATAGGCGTAGAAATTATATCCTGTTCCGAGTAAATCGACTAACAGCATGATCCCCACACCGATGAATCCGCACATCCATATTTTGTAGAACCTTTTTCCCACAAAAACAAATATAGCGGCAAAGGCAATTAACATGTATATCAAGTACTCCACCCTGTCATTCTCCTTACCTGAAGATTATCTCATAGATACAGTTTTATTATGTGCTGAAATAGCGGCTCCCAAGCTCTTCGCAGTGTAGATAAATACAGAAGTGATTGGGTATTTTTATTTGGATTTTTTTAAGGTGGCTGGTTTCTTTGTTGTATGGGGTTGACAATATGTTGAAAATATACGGAAGTTTTATAACGGTGATTGTTCTTTTTAAAAAAGTTGCCCGGCGACGGGGATGAAGGTACAATATAAACAGTTAATTAAATTGACATTTAAGGGTGTATTTTGTCGACGGTGTTTCGGGTAAACGCCTGTTTATGATTGCACTAATCTTAAATAAAGAAAGGAGCTTTAACATGGAGCGGCAGAAAGCCAAAAGTGATCCAGGAACCGGGGAACTGCAGCGCTGTCAGGACTTGTCCCAGGAGCCGGGACAAAAGGAGCCGGAGGAACCCGCGGTTCTGGATGAAGTAATCATTGAAACCCTGGCCATAGACGGTATCTGCGGAGTTTACTAGGTTGGAGGTAAAGCCGAATTGGGAAAACTTGACGGAAAGGTTGCCTTTATCACTGGTGCTGCCAGGGGGCAGGGCCGGGCAATAGCGCTGGCCATGGCCGCCGAGGGTGCAAATATTGCCTGCTTTGATATATGCAAGAATTTGAGCTACCCCAACTATGATTTAGCGAGTATGGAAGATATGGAGAAGACGGTTGCGGAAATAGAGGCTCTGGGGCGGGAAGCCCTGGCTTTTTACGGAGATGTCCGGAGTTTTGAAGAAGTCAAGGCTGCGGTGGAAGAAACCATAGAGACTTTGGGCAGTATTGACATCTTGGTTAATAACGCGGGCATCGCCGGCATTGCGCCTTCCCATGAACTGACGGAGGAAGAGTGGGACACCATGCTGGACATAAACCTGAAAGGGGTCTGGCACTGCTGCAAGGCTGTTATCCCGCACATGATTCAGAAGCAGGGCGGCCGGATTATCAGCACCTCTTCCGTGAACGGGGTCAAGGGTCTGCCCTATTCCCTCCATTATAGCTGCGCCAAATGGGGTGTGGTGGGGCTAACCAAGACCCTGGCCCAGGAACTCGCTCCCTATAACATTATTGTTAACTGTATCAGCCCGGGAACCTGTGATACCTACATGGTGGCCGGGCTTGCCCAGGAAGTCGGGCTGGAATACGCAGAAGCTGTGAGGCAGTTCTCCTCGGGCCACCTTATAGCCGGTTTGGTCCCGCCCGAGGCCGTAGCAGCGGCAGCCCTCTGGCTGGCTTCGGAAGACTCCAGGTTTGTCACAGGTCATAACCTCATGGTTGATGCCGGCTGGTCATGCACCTAAACCCCAAATCAGCAGCTTTAGGAACATGCGAGGTTTACACACCTTAGGCTTAATAATGAGTAAGCCATAAAAATAACAGGTCTAAAACGCCCGTTTTGTCCTTGGACAGGCAAAACGGGTTTTGCTATTAAAAGAGTTTTAAAAGGCCAGGGGAACTCTAAAGAGATTACCAAAATGATACTTTAGCTCCAATTAAAGGGGTTTTAGATGCCGGTGTTGAACAAACAGGTAAAAGTTTTTAGAAACCCAATAGCTTTATGACTTAGTTTCCCTGTACCCGGTTTTACCGATTCTACCCAGCATCCATAACACTTCCCTTGTTACACCTAAAAGAACAAGGAGCGTGCCTGAAATGTAGGCCAGGTCTGCCAGATTGAAAATGAGGTCATAGTTGGGAGTAAAGAAACCGATATAGTCCACCACAGAACCCTGAAAAATCCAGGATATGCTGTTGCTGAAGGCGCCACCTGCAACAAGGCCCACTCCCATGAGGAGATCAGAGTTCTTTGAGGACGAACAATATTTTAAGATGATATAAAGGCAGCCTGCGAGGAGCAGAAGTAATAAAATGCGCATGGGCGTATTGATAATGTTATAGTCATTTAACGCCGGATAGAAACATATGGCGTAACTGTATATGTCCTTCGCCTGCATTAGCTCTGAGATGGCAATGCCCTGGAAGATTTTATCGGCAAGGACCACACCTCCTGCCGTCCAGAGGGGAAAAGATCTTTTCATTACAGCCCTCCTCTTGAATTAATTACCTTTCTTTATATAACTATACAATAATTACCAATTCATGTAAATATTATATCTTCCTGATCAGCTTATCTGGCTATCTCACCAATACCGCCGGTTAATCTTAATAACTGGGAAAATGAAGATATGTGACAGCAATGGGTTTGAAGCTTGAGAAGATCCTGGTTAGTTTCATGATTCACCGGCACCCCTTTTATTAATATTTGTGGTTACTAGGCATTGCCAAGCGTTCACGTAAATGCTATGATTTTTACACCTGGTAAACCAAAATAGTAGCAATAGTTTACCTATCATTTACCAACTGATTAACTTGTTTAACAGGAGGGTAAGGATGAAAAAGAAGTTTATGCTTATCGTGCTGGTCGTTCTTCTTGGGGCCGGCGCTTACTGGGGATATCTCCGGTACTGGGAAGAACCGGCGCAGGGCCTGGAAGCCAGCGGAACCATTGAGGCTACCCAGGTGCAGTTGACGGCAAAGCTGCCGGGTACTCTGCAGAATTTCACAATTAAAGCGGGGGATCCGGTTAAGAAGGGTCAGCTTGTTGCTACGCTGGAGCGCAATGACTTAGTAGCCCAGAGGGAGAGGGACGCTCTTGCTGTAATGATGGCCCGGGCAAAACTGGACGAGCTTCTATCCGGCGCTCGCCAGCAGGAAATCCGGGAAATAGAAATTACCGTCACCATGGCCCAGCTCCAGCTCGAGCAGGCAGCCAGGGACTACGAAAGGGCTGTAGCCCTCTATGAAGCAAAGGCAATTTCCCAGGCGGACCTGGAAAAAGCGGATTATGCCTACAAGCAGGCTCAGAATCAGCTTGAGTCCTCCCAGACGAGGCTCAATCTCCTGCAATCCGGCAGCAGGCCGGAACATATTGAGGCTGCCAGGGCCGAGCTGGAGCGGAATAGCGCCGTCTTGAAAGCAACGGAGGCGCTGCTGGCCGATACCCGGATTATTAGCCCCATAGACGGCGTGGTGCTTACCAAGAATTTTGAGGAGGGTGAATATATTCTGGCCGGGTCCGCAGTGGCCACCATTGCCAATTTGGATGAAATGTGGATTAAAGTTTATATACCCACCGATGACTTGCCTGTAGTTAAACTGGGTCAGAGGGTAACTTTTACAGTCAGCGGGAGCCCGGTTGAATATGAAGGTTTCGTGGAAGAGATTGCCACCCAGGGGGAGTATACGCCAAGGATGATCCAGACGAAAAAAGAGCGAACCAATGTTGTTTATGCTGTAAAGATCAGAATTAACGACGATAGTGGTGTTTTAAAACCCGGTATGCCGGCGGACGTCTTATTCCCCTCTACGGTGTCTGATTCCTAACAGTATATTTAACCTTTACGAATCAGGGACAGGTGTTCCTAAGGGCGCAATTTAAGTAGTGACTTCCAGCTTGGAAAAAGCATCCTGCATAACAATTCCCTTTTTAATCTTGTAAAGGGGTGACCGGATGATTGAAACTGATTCCTTGACTAAGGTCTTCGGCAAACTGACGGCTGTTGACCGGGTTTCAATTAAAATAAATAAGGGTGACATTTTTGGCCTGGTGGGGCCGGACGGGGCCGGCAAAACAACCCTGATCCGGATGCTCTGCGGCATTATCACCCCCACCGGCGGAAACATCAGGTACTTAAACACAACTGGAAAAAAGGGCCCGGGTGGCGCTACCCGGAGCTTCGGCTACATGCCTCAGAAGTTCAGCCTGTACGGTGACCTTACAGTTATGGAAAACATTTATTTTTTTGGTTCTCTATATAGCCTTAAGCGGTCCGTAATCAACCAGCGGGCCGACGAAATACTGGAGCTGACCAAACTAATTAAATTTAAGAAAAGGTTTGCCGACGAACTGTCCGGGGGAATGAAGCAAAAGCTTGCTTTAACCTGCGCACTCATAGCCAGGCCGGAGATGCTGTTTCTTGATGAACCCACCATCGGGGTGGACCCGGAGTCCCGGAAGGAATTCTGGAAAACCATTTACCAGCTGAACAGGGAGGGAATAACCATCCTGGTTTCCACTCCGTATATGGATGAGGCCGAACTGTGCAAGGTTGTTGCCTTTATGGACAGGGGAAAGGTCGTGGCTGTGGACACACCGTCCGGCTTAAAAAAGAGCTTTCCCTTTAAAATCTTGGAAATAAAGGCAAATACCCCTTTCCTGGACTTTCTCAGGGGCCTGGAAGAAGTAAAAGACGTCTATTTTTTTGGGGACCGTTTTCATGTGGTTGTTTCCAATGTAGAGCAGGCCAGAGCTGCTATTGTTAAAGAGATTGCAGGTAGGGGGATAAACCTCGTCCAGATAAAAGAAATACCGCCTTCCATCGAGGATGTTTTCGTCTCCCTGGCGGGAAAAGAGGTGGTTTAAGTGGAATACGTCGTTACCACCCGGGATCTTACCAGGAATTTCGGTTCTTTCACCGCTGTTAATAAACTCAATATCCGGATCAAGCGAGGGGAAATATTCGGCTTCCTGGGTCCCAACGGCTCCGGGAAAACTACGACCATTCGCATGCTCTGCGGTATCCTCGCGCCCACATCGGGTTCCGGCACCGTACTGGGTTACGACTTAACCCGGGAAGCTGAAAAAATTAAACAGAACATAGGCTATATGTCCCAGAAGTTCAGCCTGTATGACGACCTTACAGTCTTTGAGAACCTGGATTTCTATGCGGGTATGTACAGCATTCCCTACCGCGAGCGAAAAAAACGGATAGCCGAAATGCTGGAACTGTCTCTCCTGGAGGGGAAAGAGAACGAACTTGTGGCCAACCTGAGCGGAGGTTTTAAACAGAGGTTGGCCATGGGTTGCGCCCTTATTTCCAGGCCGTCCATCCTGTTTCTGGACGAACCCACCAGCGGGATTAGCCCCGTCAGCAGGCGCATGTTTTTCGAGATCATTCAGAGACTGGCCAACGATGGTGTCACGGTGATGGTCACCACCCACTTTATGGATGAGGCGGAACGGTGCTACAATATCGCCTTCATCTCCGAGGGGACGCTTATTGCTAGCGACACGCCCGACAACTTGAAAAATAACGTGATCAAGGGTTGTCTGGTGGAGGTCGACCTGCCGGACGCCCTGCACAGGACAGGGGAGATTGAAAAACTCCCCTACGTTAAGGAGTGCTCTGTTCATGGTCCCCTCCTGCATGTTCTGCTGGAATCGGAAAAGGACCTGGAGCTGTTCGAGCAATATACGGGAACCAAGGCGGCAATCATCAGTCCCTCCCTGGAGGATGTGTTTATTCACCTGGCCGGAAAGGCCAAGAGGCAGGTGTCCTAGGTGAGCAGGATCCTGGCTATTTTAAAAAAAGAATGCCTGCAAATGATGCGGGACAGGTTGACCCTGAGCATGGTTTTCATGCTGCCCCTGGTGCAGCTGCTATTATTCGGCTTTGCCATTCAAACCGAGGTAAAACACATCCCGACCGCTGTTTTTGACCAGTCCCTGTCCCCTGAAAGCAGGGACTTGCTGGACTCCTTTACAGCTTCTGGTTATTTTGATCTCACCTATACGGCCAAAGGATATAGTGAGGTAACAGAACTCATAGACAGCGGAAAAGCGAAAGTGGGAATTATTCTTCCGCCGGATTTCCACCTGAACCTGAGAAGGGGCGAATCGGCTTCAGTTCAGGTGCTGGTGGACGCAAGCGACAATATGGTGGCCAATTCGGCCATAGCCATTGCCAATTCCATCGGGCTTTTGAAATCACAAAAGATTTTGATCCAGAAAGCCCATATCCAGCAATTGCCCTACGATATCAGGGTGCGGCCCTGGTACAATCCGGATGGCATTACGGCGTTTTTCATGGTGCCGGCTATTCTGGGGATTATTGTTACCATGACCATGGTGATGATGACATCCATGGGCATTGTCCGGGAGCGCGAAAGGGGCACCCTGGAGCAGTTGCTGGTTACACCCGTCCGGTCCTATGAACTAATGATCGGTAAGGTTGTTCCATATATTGCCCTGGGCTACATTCAGATTACCGTGGCCCTTCTGGTAGGATCCATTGTCTTCGATGTGCCTGTAAGGGGCAGCTTGCTGGAACTTTATTTGTTGACCCTGTTTTTCATTACCGCCTCGCTGGGTTTCGGCATATTCATTTCAAACATCGCCAGGACCCAGATGCAGGCTTTTCAGATGTCATTTTTCGTTATGCTGCCCAGCATCATGCTGTCGGGCTTTCTCTTTCCCCGGGAAGCTATGCCCCTGATTATCCAGTACATCGGCAACTTACTCCCGCTGACTTATTATCTGGTTATCATCAGAGGTATAGTTCTGAAGGGAATAGGATTTTCTTATCTTTTCCCCCAGGTGGTGGCCCTGTTTGTCTTTTCAGTTGTCGTAATGGCCTTGAGCATCATCAAATTTAAAAAGAGAATTGCTTAGATCTAACTTGAGTAGGGCGGCTTTTTGCCTGCGACGCCGGTACTGTACCGGGGTTGCGAAAACGGGGACTTTTTGGATGGAGCAGGAGGTGCTGTTGTTTGACTGTAAATTACAGGGAAAGAGTAAGCCATGCTTTCAGGGATATGGCTATGGAGCGGGGATTTTCCAGGGTTACCGTGGATGAACTGGCCGCCCGCTGCGGCATCAGTAAAAGGACCATCTACCGTTATTTTAAAAGCAAAGAAGAGATGGTTGTTACCGTAATGGAAGAATTCATGTCTCAAATTGAGCAGGAAATGGTAGCGGCGCTGAACTCTTCAACCGGTTCTGTCGAGAAACTAAGTGCCGCGATCCACGCCGTACTGCGGAATATGAAACGGATTAATGTTCCGTTTCTCTATGATCTGGAGAAAAACTACCCTCACCTCTGGGAGCGGGTTGAGCAGTTCCGGGCCCGGAGAATCCAGCAGGCTTTTGAGCAGATTTTAGCAAGCGATCAAAGGGGTCATCTCAAAGACATCGAACCGGCGATCTTTACCACAGCCCTGCTCGCGGCGATCAGGTCCGTCGTAAACCCCGGGTTTATCATAGAGCAAAACCTGTCCCCGGAAAAAACCGTTCAGTCCCTCTTTGAAATATTTTTGTACGGCATTGTCGATGAGCAGGGCAAAGGGGAATTAAAATTTATTGAGGTCAAGGGACACTGATGCCGGGGCGGGATCCAAAGGTAATTTAACTTGTGCTGAGCCGGGATTGCCGGGCGTTTTTCATTCCTACCCGGTAGCCGGTATTTTTCCTATTGCGGGGTTTTTAAACGTCTAAAAATTGAATTTGCAGAAGAATTATCTGGGAAAACAGCGGCGGGGAGGATTAATCAGCTACGCGTTTAATCCTTGAGTATTTTGAATTTCTGCAATCTATATCTGGAGAATGCTTCCTTGTGGTTTAAATCCTTTATCCTGGTGCCACATTTTTGGCAAGGTCTCTGGATTGTATAATTCTCATAAAATGTCCTTAGAAGCCTGGAATATGATCAATACAGATGACCTGGAATTAAGAGAGGGTCATTTCCCAGATTGAAGTTAAAATGAACCGGGAGGAGTATAAATAATTTGATAACCGAAATCATCTTTACCGGAACAGAACTTTTGCTCGGGCAAATTTTGAACACAAACGCCCAGTATTTGCAGCAGGCCCTGGCTTCCCTCGGCTTTGATCTGTATCACCAGGTTACAGTGGGGGACAACCTGGAGCGCTGTGCCGAAGCAATCCGCCAGGCTGCTGCGAGGGCTGATTTGATCTTTATCGGGGGCGGCCTGGGCCCCACGGGGGACGACATCAGCCGGGAGGCCCTGGGAATGGCCCTGGGACTTCCCCTGGTCCAGGACCCGGCTGCCCTGGCAATTGTCCGCAGGTTTTATCTGGCCCGGAACATTCCCATGCCCGATGCCAACTTAAAGCAGGCTCTGATCCCCGCCGGCGGGATGGCGCTTGATAATCCTATCGGGACGGCTCCGGGGATCGTCCTGGAGCACAGCGGTAAAACCTTCTTCCTGCTGCCCGGGCCCCCGGCTGAATTTAACAAAATGCTGGACGAACAGGTTATTCCCTACCTGCAGAGACGCTTTCCGGACCAGCTGGCTACAATTCATTCACGGGTCTTAAAAATTTGCGGTATGGGAGAATCGGTCCTGGTTGAAAGGCTGGGCGAGTTGCTGAATAGCTCCTACCCCACAGTTGCGCCCTGCGCCAAAGAGGGCGAGATTCACCTGCGCATTACAGCTAAAGCGGCCAGCAAGGAAGCTGCGGTCTGGTTCATCGGTGAAATGGAAAGGGCCGTAAGAGAGCGCCTCCAGGGTCATGTTTATGGAATGGACGAAGATACCCTGCCGGCTGTGGTGGGCCGCCTGTTGCTCCAGGGCGGCCGGCAGATTTCCCTGCTGGAGGCTTTCACCGGCGGACAGCTGGCTCACATGTTTGTGAGCGATCCCACTGCCGCCCAAACCTTTAGGGGCGGGCTGGTCCTGCCCGGAAACCAGCCGGGTCTGCTGCCCTCAGGTTTTTTCCAGGGAGCTAACACTCTCCTGGATGGGCACGGAAAAGAGGTGGCTGCTCAAATGGCCGCTGCCGTAAGGCGTTACTTCGGCAGCGGGGTCGGTATTGCTACGGTTGGGGCGGAGCTACCGTCAGAATACTCCCGCCACCAGTACCAGGTGGGCATCGCTGTGGACTTTGAAGGTAACTGTCAGGTGCAGGAAATGCTGTTCTGGGGCAATACCTCCCAGGCCGCCCAGCGTGCTGCCGGGACCGCCCTGTTCCTGCTCTGGCAGATTCTGCGCTAAAAAGCCAGAGAGTTATGATTGTCTGCCCTGGGGCGGCTCTGTAAGAACGCCCCCTTCTAGCGACTTTTGTCCCGGGGCGTCATTTATGCCATTTGACCCAGTGCTGGCAGTGGGTGAATCCAGCTTAAAGAAAATACTTAATAAAAAGTAACTCTAGCACCCGGTACCGGTTATCCGGTATTAGGGGATTGGTATTTTGTAGTGAAAGACGGCCAGGTTGCCCGAGGCGACTTTTACAACCGGCCCGGGTTCCGCGATTACGTTGGAAACCGCCCACTGCCACCGGCTTTCCAGGACTGCATCACGCAGGGGATATTGGAAACCCCGCAAATTCACCCCGGCAGCCCTGTCGCCCAGCACAATCAGGGAGACTGTATCCCCTACCGAGCCAGGCAGGACCAGTTGATCCTTAACCAGGTATACTGTAACGCCAGGGGAGTCAAAGAGCACATCAATTCCCCGGGCCAGGAGGGCAGCGGCACTGCATATGTTCGAAATGGTGTGATCCAGGCGGGAGCCTGTGCCGCCCCAGACAACCACCTTTTTAGCGCCCTCGCCTGCCGCCAGCTCCAGGGCAAGCTGGGTATCGGTGTAGTCCTTTTCGCGTGGAAAGGTCTTAAAGGCAACCCCGGCGATTTCCATATAGCGGCGGTCTTCTTCAGAGATGGAGTCCAGATCCCCTAAAATCCAATGGGGGGTAAGGTTCAAGGCCCGGGCCCTGCTTGCCCCGCCGTCGACACAGATAATCCTGTCAAAGCAGTCTGTCCGCTGTTTCCGGTACCAGTTCAGATCACCGTAGGCGCCATTTGTCATGATTAAAAACTTCACTGGTAATCAAACCTTCCAGGTGACTTCCCAACCGTTATTTTTGCCGAATCCATAAAGGTCTTAGACTTTCTTGGTTAACAAGATACACTTGCCAGGTAAAAAGTTATACCGCTGCCGGTTTTAAATCGACAGCGCGTCCATGACGGCATCCCGGACAGCGCCATAGGCCTGGTCCAGGATGGTGCGGTTTTGCCGCGGGCGGGAGAAGGGAATGCTCATTTCCAATTTGACCACAGTGGGGCATTCGGAAAGCACATAGACTTTGTCACACAGGTAAAGGGCTTCGTCCACGTCATGGGTAATAAAAAGGACTGTGGGGCGAAACTGTTCCAGCACGCCGGTCAACCACGTGTGCATTTTCCTTTTAGTGATGGCATCCAGGGAGGCGAAGGGCTCATCCAGCAGCCAGGTATCGCTGGAAAAAAGGTAGGTTCGCAGCATTGCCGCCCTCTGTTTCATACCTCCGGAGAGCTGCCAGGGGTAATAGCTCTCAAAGCCCTGCAAGCCGAAGGTCTGGAGGTGTCTTGCTGCTTCGGTGCGGGCAGCCTTCCTGGGCATTCCCCTCAGGACCAGGGGGATGCTGACATTATCCAGAACGTTCAGGGAGGGCAGCAGTAAATCCTTCTGGTGCATGTAACTGACTAGCCCCGTTTTGCCCATGACGTCCCCTCCTCCGATGAAGACGCTTCCTTTGTCCGGTTTCATCAACCCTGAGATGATGTTGAAAAGCGTGCTCTTGCCGCAGCCGCTGGGCCCGAGGATGCCTGTTACACTTCTGTCTGCTGCCACAAGATTAATCTCCCGAAGGGTGAGGAGCCCTGCCAGGGTTATTTGAACCCCTTTTACAACTATTTCCGGCACGTGGAGTTACTCCCCGGGCAGGAACTCATTGGTGAAAGCCTGTCCGGGGTCAACAGGCTGGTCGATGAGTCCCTGTTCATACATCCAGTCAGCGTATTTTTTCCAGCGTATTTCAGACATCTCTCCCCACACCCGGGCGTCAGACTGGTACTCCTTGGCCAGATACTTCTGGCTTTCCAGAACCAGGTCCCGGTTCAGTTCAGGAACACTCTCCAGAAGGATCTCCCCGGCTTCCTCGGGGTTTTCGATGCAGTAGCGGTAGCCTCTAGCTGTCCCCTGCAGAAAACTACGGACCAGCTCCGGGTTTTCCCTGATTGTTTTTTCGCTGGCAATGATTACGGGGGTGTAGAAGTCCAGGGCCTCGTGGTAATCCCTGAGGTAAATAAAGTTTAAGGGCATGCCCCTGAGCTCTGCTTCAATGCCCGTCCAACCCTTGTAAATCCAGGCAAAATCGACATCCCTGCGGACGCTGGAAAAGAAATCGGCCGTCCCGATGTTAATCATTTCAACCTTCTCAAAATCGGCCTGTTCCTGATTCATCAAAGCCCTGAGCATGGCTTCCTCAGTTGGCGAGCCCCAGCCACCGTATCTTTTCCCCTCGAAATCCCTGGGGCTTTTTATATTCTTTTCCACAGGCGAGGCAAAGCAGGAGGTGTTGTGCTGGATAACTGCCGCCAGGGCTTTGACCGGTATGTTCCTGGTGCGGGCGATGGTGACCTCTTCCTGGACACTGAAGCCGAAATCCCCCTGACCGGCGGCGATTAGTTGGATTGCCCCGCCTTCGCCGGGCTGGACAATTTCTACAGCGAGGCCCTGTTCCCGGTAATAGCCCAGTTTTTGCGCTGCGTAGACCCCGGTGTGATTTGTGTTGGGCGTCCATTCCAGGATAACAGTTACCTTTTTGAGTTCCTTTTGTCCAGTCTTCTCTTGACCTGCATTACAGCCTGTCAGCAGGGAGGCCAGCAACAGCGGCAGAGAAAACAGAACCACCAGAGCCATCACTTTTTTTACTTTCACTCTAGCTCCCTCCATTCAGTTTTTCGATTCCAGGGAATGATTAACCTTTCCAGAAGACTAACAAGGGTAAATAGGGCAGTGCTGCAAAGTGTGACCACGAGGATTGCCGCAAAAACCCGGTCCACCTGGAAAGAGCGCTGGGCAAGAGTCATGTAAGTACCAAGTCCTTGCTTTGCCCCCAGCCATTCCCCGATAACAGCGCCCATAACGCTGTAAGAGGCGGAAATTTTTAGCCCGGAAAAGAAAGACGGTAAGGCCAGGGGCAGCTTCACCATGCGGAAGGTAGCCAGACGGCTGGCCTTCATTGACCTGAAAAGCTCCAGATAGTCCCTGTCCACCGCTGCCAGTCCTCCCAGCAGACTTAAGGCGATGGGAAAAAAACAGACCAGTACCACTACAATAACTTTGGGCAGCATCCCGTAGCCGAACCAGATAATAAACAGGGGGGCCACGGATATGATCGGAACCGTCTGCGAGGCTACAAGCAAGGGATAGAAGGCCCTTTTCAGGAGGGGAATTTCCTCCATAAAAAAGGACAGGATAAAAGAAATAAGAATGGCAATTACAAAACCAGCCAGACATTCAAGCAGGGTGCTCTGGGCGTGTTTCAGGAGCAGGGGCAAATTCCCCCACAGGGTTTCCAGGATTCTTAAAGGTCCGGGTAAGAGCCACTCCTGGATCGCCATTACCCGCACCAGGTATTCCCAGAGAACAAGCAACAAACCTATAAACACCAGCGGAACAGCGCTGTTAGTGATGGTTGCGAATTTTTTCCTCAATTGTAACACCGCCTGCTTTGCAGTCTATCTTGACAACCGAAGGATTCGGGTTGCTCCATTTTCCAGGCAGATTTCCTGGGCCTTTGCTACAATATCCAATAAGACAGGCAACTCACCTTCCATTGTGGTTTCCACAGGGCCTACATGGTAGGTTGCGCCGGACTCCTTGATGTGTCCGATGACTTTATCAATCAGAGGATACAGCCCTTCCTACGGGACATTGGGAATGACCTGCAAGTTCAGGTTGTATTTCATGTTTTGCCACCCATAAATAAAAGAGCCTTTTACCTGAAGAGTAAAAGGCCAAAACGTACAAACACGAATATATCGCATTCCCTACGCTGGCATTACCCAGATCAGGTAGTGTGGGTCAGAACATAGTTCTTTCTCAGCCGAGTTTTCGGCTCCCCGCGCGATATTCAAATAAATCTATATAGGGCAGATTTTGTTATTATTTGAATTATATCTTTATTATGACGAATAAGCAATATCCTTAGCAAATTATTGGTGCCATGGCGGAGCGTATTCATTAGCAAGCCTTTCGGGGAATGATAACAGCATTGTGCTGGTCTATAAAACAAGAACGTTAGAATTAAACTGGAGGAGTAGGAATCGCCTTGGGTCATTTCAATTAGTCCAAAAAACACTGAGATTGTGGCTGGTGTGCTGGTTAAATACCTGGGGTTCGATGTCCACGCAGCTCCGGTGTGAAGGGTGTTTTTCGGTGGAATTGGAACCCGGCCTGCATCGTACCGGCAGTTATTCCCAGTGAAAAAACTGAAAAAACGCAGGTAAAAACAGTGCCGGAATGTGGACAGTGGGGAGAAGATGAGTGCCAATTTTTTTTGTAATTCAGAAAAAAACAAGAGAACCTGGGGAAAATGGCGGCGAAGGGCGGGACAGCTGTTGAGCGGACTGGGTGTTGTTTTTTGGCAGAGGAAATTCTGCCGTGGGATTCTTAGCTCTACGTTCTTCCTGGCCGTTATTGTTAACAACACCGGGTGTCTTGCTCCTGCTTAAGGGGAGAGAGGGATACTGGGCCATGCCCTTTCATCATTTTTATGATCGGGACGGCCTTCATTCTTACAGGTGTGGCTATGGTAAATATCAAACCGGGTCATTACAGCTGGAATCTTATTTGCAATATATCTTAAGCAGGGAAGCTTATAGCAACAAGAGTGATATAACCCAAAAAAGCCAATAAATGGCAGGTATTGGTCCAGGAACGCAACCCCTATATAAGAATTCCATTTCCTGGAGAGGAAGAATTCTATTTCCTGGAAAGGGAGCAGAGCGGTTTATCTGTACGGCACCATAAAAGCTCTGCCTGCTTGTCAGATATGTTTACATTGAAATGGGGTTCATAGGGAGGCATCAAGATTAAATCCCCCTCTTCGGCCACATCCCATTCCTTATGTGTTTCAATGCGGATTGTCCCCGATTTTACATAGACAAATTTTTCGGTGGGATGCAGCAAAAAACCCGATGAGGGAATCCTCTGGCCGGGGTATAAGAATGCTAACCCTGCCAGACAAGAATCTGTTTCATTTTCTTTTCCAGAAATGAGTATCCTTATTGGTTGAAGGTTTTCCTTACCATTAAGCTGATGTTTCTTAACAACCTTCACCTGGACCCCTCCTCATGAATTTAAAGGTCCTAGCCTTGCTAGTTAGCACATTGTGAAACATAGTACAAGTATCTTCACAATTACAAATAACAAAGCAAATAACATGCCGGATGAAGAACTTCTTACCGAAGTCCAGCTTAACCCTATTCTTCATTGGTGATTTTACTTGAAATAATTTTTCTGTGTGTTCAATAATGGTACCTATCTCTGGAAAAGGATGCTTTTTATCTACATTTAGCGCCATAATGGAACAAAGGCAGAATCTTGTTCTGCCTTTGTTAGCTTACCAGCCTCTGCTGTATTCTTCGGCACAGGGGATGCAAACGATCTTTCCTTCCCTGACCCGTGTCCGGGGTTCCATCACGGGCTCACCGCAGGCGGCGCAGATGTGGGTGTTGAAGATCCGGGCTTTTGGAGGCAGCTCAATCTGGACGTGCTGTACCCGGCAAAACTCTTCAGCGGGCATTTCGAGAATTGAGCTGGTACGTTCTTGCTGATGCCGGTTAAAAATTTCCTTTTCTTCATCGTTAGCTTCGCCACTGAAGACTTTCTTTCTAAGCTCACTGTATTCGGGGCTCTGCCAGACTCTGCCCTTTACGGAAATGCGTACGGCACGCCCGCTGTTACGGCAGGCAAAGGTGTAAACCTGCTTGCCGTAGTCGCGATAAATCAGGTTTCCCTTGCCGAGGGTGCAACCTGTTAAAACCTGTACGGCATCCACTCCGCAGGCGTCATTCTCTACAATTGCCAGCAACTCTTCGTCTTTGGCGCGAATTGCCTGAAGCTCTTCCAGGGCAATTTTGGCAACACGGTAGCCAGTGGCTACTCCGGGGCAGGAATGGCCGTGAAAATCCAGCACTTTCTCCCAATCATTCATTTTCCTTGACATAGGTTTAATAACACTCCTTTACTAAAATTGTATTTCTTAATCCACCTGAGGATAAAAACAAGCTACCTTACGGGGGGAGCAGGCTATTAATTCCGGTTTTTCTTCAAAACAGCGCTCTTTTACAGCCAGGCAGCGGTGAGCGTAGGAACAGCCTTTTGATGTCGCTGAAGGAGGCCTTTTAAGACCGGGTGCAGCTTGTAGCGAATTATCGCAAGCCCTGCGAGCCCACCGGCTGCCTGCCGGCCGGACGGAACGGTCCTCCAGCAGCGGCGCGTAGTCTAGCAATGCCCTGGTATAGGGATGCAGGGGGTGATAAATAATCTCGCTGGTGGGTCCTTCTTCCACGATCCTGCCTTTTAATAGCACGGCCAGGCGGTCGCTGATTTTTCTGGCCAGGGCCAGGTCATGGGTGATAAACAGTATCGAAAGCCCTCTTTTTTCCTGTAAATTCATCATGAGCTTGAGAATTTTCGCCTGAACGCTGGCATCCAGGGCTGACGTTGACTCATCGGCAATGAGAATCTTCGGGTTCAATACCAGAGCCCTGGCAATGGCCACTCTCTGGGCTTCACCACCGCTCAAGTGGTGGGGGTATTTTTTCAGGAAATCATCGTCTCCGGGCAGTTCCACTTCATTCAAGACCTGCCGGACCCTTTCCAGTTTTTCTTCTTCATTGCCTGTTTTATGGATGTCCAGTGGTTCCTTAACAGCTTGCAAAACATTCATCCGGTGGCTAATCGATTCCCCCGGGTTTTGAAAGATCATCTGGACCCTCTGGTAGAAATCTATGGTCCTCCTGGTAACTTTTTTGCCTTCCAACCGGATCTCTTCTTCATCGGCCTTGAGCAGGCCCATGATAGTCTTGGCCAGGGTTGTTTTGCCGGAACCGCTTTCACCAATCAGGGCCAAAGTTTCTCCTTCGTGCAGGACGCACTCCACGTCCTGTAATACCTTCAGGGGGCCAAAGGATTTGCTGCACCTGACTTCCAGGAGGGGTACAATCCCGCCCCTGTGGCAGGCGATCAACCGGTTGCCTTCAACCACGGGGAGCGGTGCTTCGGCGGCACAGATCTGGATTCGCTGGGTGCAGCGGGGGTGAAAGGGGCAGCCTTCTACGTGATGAGACATGCGCCCGGGTATACCCTGTAAATCTTTGGTCGTGGACATATTGGGATAAGACCGTAAAAGACCCCGGGTGTAGGGGTGGCGAGGCCCGGCCAGCACATCCCCGGTGGCTCCCTGTTCTACGATTCTGCCTCCGTAGAGGACGGCCATATGGGTGGACAGGTCGGCTGCAGTGGAAATGTCGTGGGTAATCACCAGGAAAGCCGTTTCCCTTGTGAATCTCTTCAATACAGCAATGATTTCCGCTTTGGTCAATGCATCCAGGGAGGCAGTGGGTTCATCCAGGATTAAAATGTCAGGATTATTAACCACGGCCAGGGCGATCAAAGCTCTTTGTTTCTCGCCCCCGCTTAACTGGTGGGGGTAGGCCAGGAAGCGGCGGTTGTCCAGACCCACCAGTTCCAAGACCTCGCAGGCCCTTTCCTCTGCTGCTTTTTTGTCCTTAAGGCCATGTACCAGGACAGCCTCCATAACCTGGTAGATGATGGAATAGAGCGGGTGAAGGCCGTCTTCAACATTTTGAAACACCATGGCTATTTCCCTGCCGCGGATCCGGCGTAGTTCTTCTTCAGGACAGGTAAGAAGGTTCTTGCCCTTAAAAAGGATCTCGCCTGTACAGCTGCCTTCCAACAGGCCCATAACAGCACGGCCGAGGGTGGTTTTACCGGTGCCTGATTCACCGATAATGGACAGGACCTGCCCCTTTTCCAGGTTAAGGTTGATGTCTTTTAGAATTTGCAGGCCGTTGTATGAGGCTTTCAAATTCTTAATTGTCAGCATGGCCGGCTTCCTTTCTCAAACGGGGGTTCAGCGCGGTTTCCAGGGCGAACCCGGTGAACGTAAAGCCCATAACAGTAAGGGAAAGTGCAAATCCGGTGGGCAGGAGCCACCACCTCCAGACATCCAGATAGACAAATTTCAAAGCATGCTGCATCATTTTTCCCCAGCTGACGACGGTGGGATCACAGATACCTAGAAAGGAGAGGCCGGCTTCCATAAAAACAGCCCTCCGGGCGTCCTGGATCATCAGGGCAATCAAAATGGGTCCCAAATCAGGAATAATATGATTGAATAACAGGTGCAGCTGCCCAGCACCGAAAGTCCGGGCGGCGTAAACTGGCATCCGCTCTTTTAAAGAAAGGGTTTGAGCCCTGACGACTCTGGCCCCTCCAGGCCAGAGAAAGAGGGAAAGCAAAACAATTAATAAAACTGTGTTGGGCCTCAGGTAGGCAGCGGCCAGGATAGCTACAATCACCGGAGGAATGACGATTAAGGCGTCCACCAGCCGCATCATCAGCCGGTCGTAAAGACCCCCCAGAAGGGCGGAAGAACAGCCAACCATTACGCTCAAGCAAAGGGAGAGCAAGGCTACTCCACCGCCCACGGCAAGGGAAGTGCGGGCACCGTAAAGAAGTCGCGTCCAGATGTCCTGGCCCACGTCGTTTGTTCCCAGCCAGTGCTGTGCTGAAGGGGCCATAAAAGGGGCGCCCGTGTAGGCGGCAGGCTGGTAGCTTGTCAGTAGCGGTGCCAGGACAGCCGCGATTGCCACTAGAAGGAGTAGCCCGAGACCAATCCGGCCGGGGCCGGAGGTATGGACTTCTCGCCAGTAATTTACGTGCATTTTGCCACCCTCGGATCAAGTTTTGGGTAAAAGATATCCAGCAGGAGATTAATGGTCAGGACTACAACCGTAAGGACCAGGAGGATCCCTGCCATGAGCGGGTAGTCCCTTGTTAAAAGGGATTTATAAAGCAAGGAGCCCAGACCGGGATAGGAGAACACAATTTCAACAAACAGTGTTCCTGTAACCAGATGGGCAAACTGAAGACCCGCTGCGGTTACCACCGGCAAAAGGGTGTTCCTCCCGGCGTGGCGGTACCGGATAACCCGTTCAGGACAGCCCTTGGCCTTTGCTGTTAAAATAAAAGCTTCACCAAGGGTGGTAATCATCGTGTTGCGGGTTAACAAATAGGTAGCTGTCAGCCGGACCAGGACCAGGGCCGCCAGGGGCAAGACCAGGTGATGCAGGAGATCAACAACCAGCATCAGACCGCTGTGGCCGGCATAGGGGGTCAGCGCCCCAGAGAGAGGAGCCAGGCTTAAAAAAACGCCAAAGAAGAGCAGGAGCATGATCCCCATAAAGAAGTCTGGAAATCCGCTAAAAAGCATTATACCGCCTAGTAAAAATTGATCTAGGGGCCGCCCCCTCCGGGAACCGGACTCCACACCAAGTAAGAAGCCCACCAGGGTGGATATAACCAGGGCCAATCCTGTGAGCAAAAGGGTCCAGGGGAGAAACCCGGAAATTACTTTCAGCACCGGAGCGTTGTAATAGTAGGAGTGGCCCAGATCTCCCCGGCAGAGGGATAAAAGGTAGGAAGCATATTGCTCTCCCAGCGGGCGGTCCAGGGAAAACCGGTGAATCAGTTCTTCCTGCAGCTCCGGGGTCATCACCAGGAGGGCTTCATTGCCGTAGATGGCCTGTAGCGGATCACCGGGCATCAAGCGGGGAATGAAAAAGTTCATGGTTAGGATAATTAACAGGGCAACCACATAGTTGAGCAGGGATGCCCTGTTTAACACTGATGCTTTTTTAAAGACCTTGTTGCGTATAGGCACATGCCTGGCCTGGACGCACTCCTGCATAATATAACCACTCTTTATATGAATTTTATTTAAGTAGCCGGTAAAGACCATTGACTGCACAAATATTCTTATAAGAATGCCATCTTGTTCAAAGGTTGCGGCACACCACTGCCAATTCCCTGGAAGGTGAAATAAAGTGACACAGCGTCATCCGTTACATAATACCAGGTTGGATAATAAAGCGGCAAGCAGGGCATTTCCCGGGCATAAACTTCCTGGATCCGGTTGACCAGCTCCCTGCGCCTGTCCTGGTCCATCTCCTTCATTTGCTGCTCCAGGAGGAGATTCAGCTCTTCGTTCTGGTTGAATCTGGCGCTGTTGAAGCCCTTGCCGGAAATCATCCTGTTTAAAAACTCAGGATCACCACCCATTCCGCCGTGGCCACTGAGAGCCAGATCAAATTTCCATTCATTGACCCGGCTATCCAGGGTTTTGGCCTCCAGGCCGCGCAGATTAATCTTAATTCCGGCATTTTCCAGCATTTCTTTAATCATTTCTCCCTCGCGCTCGCCCGGGGAACCCGGTACGCCGGAACCCCCGCTGCTGATTAGAAGTTCAAGCTCCAGCGTCTGTCCGTCTTTTTCAAAGTAATTCCCGTTTTTTACATATCCCAGGCTGGTGAGGATTTCCTCGGCTTTATCCGGATCGTAGGGATATTCTGCGGCAACTGCCGGGTTAAACCAGGAACTGTCCGGGGGAACCAGGCCGGGACTGCCTTCCAGGCCATAACCCCGCTGACAGGTTGTTACCAGTGCCCGGCGGTCGATGGCATAGGCCAGCGCACGGCGGAATTCCACATTGTTCAGGGGCGCTTTCTGGTGGTTAATCATCAATTTGGCCACCCAGTCATGGCTGCTGGTTAATTCTCTAAAATCCTCCTTTTTTAATTCGCCTGCTACCTCAGGGGGCACCTGGGACAAGTTGACCTGCTTCTGCCTTAGAGCGGCAGCGGACATTTCATTGCTGACCTTGACAAATTTCAACTGTCTGGTTTTCGGTTCTCCCTGGTAGTACTGGCTGTTGGCTTCATACAGGTAGGTCCCCTGTTCTTTATTATAGTCAGTCAATTTAAAGGGCCCGGTACCAATCAGGGCTTCTTTTTGCAAGAACTGTCTGGGGTCTCCCACTTCCTTCCAGATATGCTCGGGCAGGATTGGAACCGTTCCCGCGATATATTCCAGAAACGGGGCGTAAGGCTTGTCTAAATATAATTTGACTGTTAAATCGTCAACAGCTTCAGCTTTTTGAACTACGTACAGGTTAACCCATTCGTAGTTGTGTTCTTTCAGGTAATCTATGGTGAACACAACATCTTTTGCCGTAAATGGTTTACCGTCGTGCCATGTAACTTGGTCTTGCAGCTTAAACAGATAGGCGTTTTCTTCTTTTAAAAACTCCCAGCTTTTTGCCAGCGCCGGTATGTTACCCTGGCTGTCCTTCCAAAGCAGGGTATCGAAAATAAGGCTCATCCTAACGTAACCAGGACCACGTAAATAATGGGTGAAGGGAGATGGGAAGCCCCAATCCCCGGTGGGATCGGCTATCGTATATGGTTGATCCTGCAGCCCGGCGGCCTCCTCTTCCCTTTGGTTGTTACCGCAGCCTGTCAAGGCCGGAATCAGTAGAGACATCATCAACAAGGCGAGCAATAATGGCTTGGTAAAAAATATACGCATCGAATCAGACCTCTCAATGATATTTAGGGTTATTATTTTAGGTTACAAAGCTTGCCGGAAATAGCATAATAGAAGCCATGTAAGCCTGTCTTTAGATAGAGTTTTGCGATAATTAGGAACACTGTTTACAAGGTTAGCCTTGATGCATCAACCGCTTACATAAAATAAACCACGAAGTTTAACCTGATTACTATCAGGTATAGTTAACCTCCGTGGTTTTGTTCGTGATCTGAATTGTGACCGTACTCTTCTTTTAAGATAGTGCGAATCCGTTCGCACATATTCAGGTGCTGTAAGAAAATGTTTAACCAGACATTGGTATTATAGAATTAGCGGGATTGGTAAGTGCACAGCAGGCCTGCAATAATCCGTATTACGCATCCTGTATGAATAAACTTTAGAAGGGACAGCTACAGCTGTCCATTAACTAATTAAATTTTATAATTGTGACAATCGTCTGTCAATAGAAATGACGAAAGTCATAAAACAAGAAAGGTTCTACAAAACTGCTGGAAAACTTCATTTACACAGGGAAGCAAAAGGTTAGTGCCGAAAAGCAGAAAAAGCTCCTTAATTCTGGTTAATTGTTAAAAGGGTATCAGGCGGGACCCACCACTGAAGACATATGACCGCACCATTCCGCTGTTTCGCGGAACAAGTCCAGCAGCAGGTAGCGGTACAGGGAACCGGCAACGGCTTTAATTTCTTCCGTTATGGTAGGCTGGTCGCCGAAGCAGTATGCTTCCCAGTCGGGTTCTCCAATTTTTCCTTCCAGTGTACTGCCGATGGTAATAACCAGCCCTGATTTTCCGGCAAAGCAGTAGCGGTTATAAATTTCGGAGATATCCTCCGGAAAGGGGATTTCCTGCTCGCTGAGAATGACCAGGATCCTGGGGAAGAGCTGTTTTATTTCAGCCCAGGCCAGTTGACCCTGTTCCGGCCAATGACGCCGGAGAACAAGATCCAGCCGCTGCCCGGGGTCTTGCTTTAGTCCCGGCTCAACTATTTGGAAACCTGCATCCTGCCAGACCCTCAGGTCCTCTTCAGGGCAGTTGGAGGCTTCTATAATAAATCTTCGCAAAGCAGATCACCTCGAATCAGTCTATAGCCGATTCTCTCTGGACAAAGGCGTCAATAAGGCGAAGCCCTTCCAGCGCGCCGCAGGCAAGGGAGAAGTGTGGAGGTGCAATATAAGGCTCACGGGGATTAATCCGGAATACCGTGGCCTGGAAAGAGCTTCCCAGATGTTCGCTGAGCCTGCGAATGGTTGGAACAGCTGTACCGGCTCCCGTTTCGATCACCACAAGGGGGTTTCGGCTGTGGAGCTTTAGAAATGATTTAAAATTTCTTTCCTGCCGCCAGGAACGGCTGCTGTTCCAGGAAAAATCTCCGAACATGAGGATGTTGGGGCGGGCCACCGCACCACATTGGGGGCATTTTGGTATATGTTCGGCCCGCATGTTTTCCAGGTTAACCGGGATGGTTTCAGTTAAAGACCAGATGTCCCCCGTGCAAGGCCGGATGCATTGAAGGTAACTGATGGAGCCGTGTATTTCATAGATCTTTTCTTCGGCAAAGCCCGCTTTTTGAAAATGGCCGTCTACATTTGATGTAACCACAAAATAATCCAGGTTGAAGCGTTCAATCCACTGTCGCAACAGGTAAAATCCCTCATGGGGATGGGTGTTGCGGTACAGGTTGGCGCGGTGTCCGTAGAAGCCCCAGCCAAAAGCCGGGTCCCGGCTAAAATGAACCGGGTTGGCGGCCTCGTAAAAACTGAGGCCCAATCGTTCATACAACGGGTAGGCCTTCCAGAAACCCTTATCGCCCCGGAAGTCGGGCAGGCCTGAGTCTACTCCCATGCCGGCACCGGCGGTAATGATCAGGGCCTGGGCGCTCTTTAACTTTTGGGCGGCAATTTTAGAGGCTTTTTGCAGGTCCATAGATCTCTCCTGGCAATGCCTGATAACCAGGCTTAATAAATCCTGGTTTAATGATACATTTTATTGTTCTTAATTACAAGAACCGGTATTACCTGTAAAATAATTTTATTTATTATGCTGGCTGGTGTTTCAAAGGGCCTGTAAAGGTGATATAATAGTAAGGCCTGCAAAAGATCGATGAACATCTCCTTTCCAGGGTTGGTATATCGTCCATGCAGAGTATTAAGAGAAAGGAGATGTTTTGATGTTTACAAGCAAGTTTTTACAATGTAAAGACTGTGGACAGGAGTTTGAGTTTACCCCGGGAGAACAGCAGTTCTATGCTGAAAAGGGCTTTACCAATGAGCCTTCCAGATGTCCTTCCTGCAGAAGGGCGCGCAAAAACAGCCGCAACCGTGAACTTGGTGGCGGATACGCCGGGCAGGGATATCGCCAGCAAAGCCGGCCAATGTATGAAACCACCTGTGACGGGTGCGGCCAAGTGGCGAGGGTTCCTTTCCAACCGGACGGCTCCAAGCCGGTTTATTGCAGTGAATGCTACCGCGCCAGCCGGCGCTATGCTCAGTAGAATATATAAAATGAAGAACAAAGAGAACTAAAGTTTAAAGAGAGCTGTCGCGGCAGCTCTTTTTTAAATCCAACCATATTTTATGAGCTTAAGTCTTAATCTATCGTTAAAAAATGAGTTAGGGCAACCAGATTTTTAGGATATTGTTAAAATATCTATGTTTGCCAATAGGAAAGCTTTTAACACAATAATGGGTATTGATGATGATTTAATGAAATAAACAGGAAAATAGCAGGATTTATTGAACTGTGTGGAGAAAAATATTGAAATAAAACCAGGATAAACTGGCCGGGAGCTCTAATAAAGGTAAAGAATCGTAGTTTTTATATGTACATACCTATAATGTTAAAAATCAGACTGGTTTCTGGTTTTAAGTAGAATAAAGCTCTAGACAAAGACCGGGCATTATAATAATGCCCGGTTAATCAATAAAAAAAGATTTGGGTTGGATTATGGGTAAATTTAGATTAAGAAAACTGGTGGTAAAAGAGGTCTTCCTCTTACTATTTCTTTGTTTAATGTTTACAGGCTGCGCTAAAAACCAGCGGGAGCCTCTTACAGCAGACAATCTGACAGGCAGGAAAGTGGGAGTAATGATAGGGTACAGTTCTGATTATATCCTGTCACAGCCTCAATACGGTTTGGATATATACAGATATGATTACTATTCGGATATGACCCTGGCCTTAAGATTTAACCGTGTTGACGCAATTGCCACGGAAATGGATGAAGCTTATGTATTTTGCCGTATGCAGCCTGAATTTGAGATCGGTCTTGTAGTCGAGGAACAACTGGAGTACGCCTACCTGTTTAGTGCAGACAGGCCCGAGTTACTGGAACAATTTAACCAGTTTATCCGTGATTTTAGAGAAACAGAGGAATATGCCGATATTTTAAGACGTGTGGAGGCTTCGGCAGATGCACCTTTTCAGGCTAAAAAGGTTGAAAATACAGTCACAACGGATAGGGTGCTGAAGGTTGCTGCCTATGACGGGTGGGAGCCCATTTCCTACATCAATAACTTAACTGGGGAATGGGAAGGCGGCGACGTGGAGCTTATTACTCATTTTGCCAACAGCCTGGGGGCGAAGCTGGAATTGATAGACATGAGCTGGGACCAGATGGTGATTGAATTGACCACTGGCCTGGTCGATCTACTGCTAAGTCCCGAGTCTCTCTTAATGGCAAAGGACCTGGAAATGAGCGGAAACATAGTCATGTCCGACTGGGTATTTTTAAAGGACATTGTCCTCATTGTGAATAAGGAGGAGAATTAATGGCTGACCTGATCCAGAGCATTCAAGGTTCAATATACATAAATCTGATTTATGAAGACAGATATTTGTTCTTGCTCAAAGGCTTTGGCATGACCCTTTACTTAACGTTTCTATCTTTTTTACTGGGGACTGTGATCGGGGCCATCTTTTGCAGGTTGAGGTTTTCTAAAATCAGCGCGGTTTCGAAGGCAACTACCTGGCTTAAGACATTTTTCATCAGACTGCCCACCCTTGTTTTACTGATCATCTTTGTCTACATGCTCTTTTCAAATTCCAGTTTAGATACAGTTACCCTGGCCATCATAGCCTTTGCCCTGAAAACAGGAGCGTATATATCGGATATTATGTACAGCGCCGTTGAAACCGTTGATAAAGGCGAAATAGAGGCAGCCAGGACACTGGGAATGTCAAGTTTTATGGCCTTTCGACTGGTTGTGCTGCCCCAGGCAATCAAAAATGCCTTGCCCGTATACAAGAATCAACTGATTATTACCATGCAGGAAACTTCACTGGTCGGCTTTCTGGCCATAAATGATCTGACCAGGGCCAGCCAGGTTATCACAAGCCGTACCATGGACCCTTACCTGTCGATAATCATCACAGCCGTAGCTTACCTGGTTATAGGAGCCCTTTCCGGGTTATTGTTCAAGTTGGTGGAAAGGGAAAGGCATTTACGGCTTGCAGATTTTAAAAAAGAACTGGGAGAATAGGTAATGATTTCCATAAGAAATTTATCTAAAAGTTATGGTGATAATCTTATTTTCAAGGACATCAACGTAGACATTGAAGATGGCGAGGTAGTGGCCGTAATAGGACCGTCAGGTTGCGGTAAAAGTACCTTTATTCGCTGTATCAATCTCCTGGAGCAACCTGATTCAGGTCAAATATTCATCGGAGATCAGGAGATTACAAAAAAAGGGGCGGACCTTGATTCCATTCGCAGGAAACTGGGCATGGTTTTTCAATCCTTTAGCCTGTTTTCCCACTTAACTGTACTGGAGAATGTTATTCTAGCCCCGGTGCATGTATTAAAAATGAATCGTAAACAGGCAGTGCGGGAAGCCCTTGAATATCTGGAGTTGGTCGGCATAGCCAACCGTGCCGATCACCTGCCTGACCAGCTTTCCGGCGGGCAGAAGCAAAGGGTTGCCATTGCCCGTTGCCTGGCCATGCATCCTGAAGTGATTCTCTTTGACGAGCCCACATCTGCCCTGGACCCGACAATGGTGGACGAGGTGCTGTCGGTAATCCGCAAGCTGGTTAGAAAAGGTTTAACCTGTGTAATCGTCACACATGAAATGAATTTTGCCAGGAATATTGCTACTAAGGTATTATACATGGATGAGCAGGGGATTTACGAAAGCGGTACCCCGTCAGAAATTTTTGATCATCCAAAAAAAGAAAAAACTAAAATATTCATTAATAAATTGAAGGTATTTACCGGTGAATATGCTTTGGCAGAAATTGATTTTTATGAAGTCATGAAGCAAGTTACTGAGTATTGCTTAAAATATGATATGAGTAAGCGGGAAACGAACAAGATTAATCTTATTTGCGAGGAATATGTGACATATCTTATGAAGCGCAAGGTATCCGGCGAAATGTTAACCATATCCGTTAGGTATAACGAAAACGACAACTCAAAGGAAATCATGTTTAAAGATAATTTCCCCCCTGAGAACCACCTTGAGAGCGAAAATTTTGATGAACTGAGCGCAACGCTGATCAGAGGCATGGCCAGCTCCGTGGCTTACCGCAGAGTTGCTGGACAAAACGTATTGGAGCTGAAGTTGAAATAGCTTTTCACATGCTATTCTGATTTAAGATCTTTCTGGGTTACTGATCCGGTGGTCCCGGGAAGGCGGGATTTTTGCCGGTTGACAAGCAATTTTATGTTAGGAGCCCGTGGGGGAGTTGCCCCGCGGTTTTTTCGTCTATATGGACCAGGTCTAAAACTCTGTTTTACATTTAAAGGCCAAATGACAGTTTTTAGGTCAGCGTGGGGAAAATTAACGTGCCTGCCGGCGACAGGCAGCGGATAGCAAATGCGAGCGCAGGTGTTGCCAAGCTACCAGCCGGCAGCATTATATTACCGGGTGTTAGATTTGACTGGAACCCGCCGCCGGGAAATCAGGCTGAACAAAACCAGGGTCAGCAGGCTGGCCAGGAGACCTGGGTAGAGGGGATCAATTCCTTCCGGATAGAGGAAGTGCCAGGCCAGGTTGGCCGCCGGTCCGGCCAGGGCTGCCATGGTTCCGGCAAGCGGAGACACGGCCCTGGGGAAGAACATTGCCCCCAGCAGGGGAAACAGGGTTGTGCACCCCCGCAGCCCCATGGATAAGAAACTCCAGCCCAGGATCAGGGACTTGAGGTTGCCGGCTACGAAAAAAACGCTTGATCCGCTAACAAGCAGGATCAAAAGACGTTGTACAGTCAGTATTTCCCGGCTCCCGGCGCCGGACCGGATAAAACGCTTGTAGATGTCCTTGGTCAGCATGGTGGAAACCCCAAGGGTCAGGCCCGCCCAGGTTCCGATAACAGCAACCAGGAGGGTTGCCAGCACAACGCCGGCCAGGAAGGGCGGCAGGTAATTCATAACGAAAACTGGCAAAACCTGCTGGGAAGGAGTACCAGGAAAACTTGAGCGCATGAACAGGCCGACAAGAATTCCTCCTATGCCAACGGGAGGGATCAGGAAAGCGGAAAGAAGTGCCCCCGTCCTGGCTTTGGACAGGCTCCGGGCGGAATATACGGCCTGGATGTAGGTCTGGGTTGAGAGGACTCCTACCAGGAGTGAAAACCCTGCCGCAAGATCCACCTGGACACCCCTCCCGAACAAGGAAAACCAGGGGTAGGCCGGGAATGATTCTCTCAGGCCGGGCCAACCTCCTATCATCTGGTAGGCCAGCACACCGCAGGCCAGGGTAGCCAGATAGAGCAGGCCAAGTTTGGCGACTCCCACAAGACCTGTGCCCCAGACTCCCCCGAAAAAAACATAGGCCAGAACCAGGCAGACTCCAATTAGAGCGGCTGTGACAGGACTAATACGGAATATGGAGGTAAGCAGTGCCACTGCCGACAGTCCCTGGGCGATAATGTTCAGGTAAATGCCTGCCGAGGAGAAAACACTGGCAATGGGTCCGATCCTTTCCCCGTAGATACTGACCAGGTATTGGGGTGCCGTTTCCAGGGCGCTTTCGTGCAGGCGGCGGGCCAGCCCAAGTGCAAGGACGGCGCAGGCCAGCCCCGCCCCCAGGGTAAACCACCAGGCGCACAGGCCGTATTGGAAGGCCAGCTGAGCCGTGCCGATGGTTGAAGAGCCGCCTACAAGGGTTCCCATGATCGTTCCGGCCACCACTGTGGCGCCTGCCCTGCGGCCGCCCACTGAAAAATCCAGGGCTGATTTGACCATGCGCCCTGCATAGATCCCCACAACTGTAACTGCGCAAAGCGTAACGACGATTCCTGCAATATGGCCGGATGTGAGTGCCGGTAACATGGTGAGACCTTCTCTCTTGATGAAGTAGCATACTGTGCGGGCGTCTTTTGTCCATGTTGTTCCTGGCGAAAAGGTGCCTTCTCAAAGATTGGGAAGGGATTTCATGCTTTCTGCCTCCAGCAGGGACAGCATGCGTTCGTAATGAGAGGGCAGAGGCTCCCGGCCGATATGGCGTTGTTCAAAGGGCAGGTTTAGCTCAACCGTATCAAGGACCGTAGCGGGTCTGGCGGAGAGCACTACCACCCGGTGTCCCAGAAGCAGGGCTTCCATTATGTCGTGGGTCACAAAGACCATGGTGCAGGGCTTTTCCCGCCACATTTTGGCCAACTGCCGCACAAGTCCAAGCCTTAAGGGCATATCCAGCGACTTTAGAGGTTCATCCAGCAGGAGCAAATCATGGGGGAAGGCCAGGGCCCGGCAGAGGGCCAGGCGTTGCTTCATTCCCCCGCTCAAGGCCTTGGGATAACTGTCCCGGTATTCGTAAAGGCCCATCAAGCTCAGATACTCTGCGATGATTTCCTGCCGCCGGGCCGGGCTGAAGACATCCCGGAGGACAAAGTCCATGTTGCCGGCTACGGTTTTCCAGAGAAGCAGGCGGGGTTCCTGAAACACATAACTTATCTTAAGTCCTTCCGTTCCTGTGATCCTGCCGGCATCAGGCAGCTCCAGGCCGGCCAGGAGCTGCAGGATGGTTGTTTTACCGCAGCCCGATGGTCCTACCAGGCACAAAATCTTTCCCTTTTCAGCTTGCAAGGAAAAACCATCCAGGACCCGAGTTCGTCCCAGGGTTTTATGGACGTTTTCAAACCTTAACAACACGGTCACATCCAGTGCTTGAATTTGCGATGGGTCAGGCAGGCCAGAAGGCGGTCCGTAACAAGGCCAAGACCAATCAGAAACAGAGTCCAGGCAAAGAGAGCCGCTGTTTCAAGGTTAATTCTGGCTACTGCCATGCCTGCCCCTATGCCCTGCTGGACGCTCATGAATTCCGCCATTGCCACGGCTTTCCAGGTGACTCCAAGGGCGTTGGAAACACCAGCCAGGATGTATGGTGCCACCTGGGGCAGGTAGATTTCCCGGATTACCCTGGGTTTGCTGATGCGGTAGATCTGGGCTACCTGCAACAGCTGTCTGTCTATACCATTAACTCCCTGGAAGGTGTTAATCACGATCAGGGGAACAGTTGTTACAAAGACAACAAAAACAGGCACCCTGCTGAAACCAATCCAGATCATGGCCAGGAGCAGCCAGGAGATCAGCGGGGTCACCTGCAGTACGACCACAAGAGGCCTCAGCAGGCTGGCTGCCACTGGATTCAGGCCGATTAACAGACCCAGGGGTGTACCTGCAGCAACAGCCAGGCAGAATCCAAACAGGCCGCGCAGGATGGAGTGGCGGCTATGTTCCCATAATTCACCGCTGGCTGCCAGGGTCCAGAGGGTTTGCATAACCTCAGCCGGCGAAGGGACGATAACATGGCTGTAAAAGCCGGAGATCAGCTGCCAGGAGGCGATAAAGGCAGCCAAACCAAAAAGGGGCAAGAGGCCCCTAGTTAGAGAGATAGAATTTTTCATCCGGTAGTTTGCCCCCTACCATTTCCGGTGAGAAGTCTAGAAGCCTGGAGAGATAGACGTCCACATCGGCCCTGGCCTCGGAGCCCGGGACAAAGTGCAGCCGGGTCCGCTCCATGCTCTGGACAAATACCTGGGCCGGAATGCTTGCGCTGGCTTCAACCAGGGGAGCGGCTTCAGCGGGATTGGCCACCGTCCATTCCAGGGCCCCGGCGTAGGTCCGCTGAAATTCCGAAACCGTTCCCGGGTAATTCCGGGCAAACTCGTTGAGCACCACCATGCCGGCCTGGGGCAGTGCGGTGGATTCACCTTCATATTGTTGCCAGTCGCTGTAGAAATCCCGGATAACCCGTGCTTCCTTGTGGTTCATCAGAACCTGGGACAGCATGGGTTCCGGTAACACGGCGTTTTTCACCAGGCCGTTGACCATCATCCGGGCAATCTCCGGGGAATCCAGGTAGGTTAAGTGGACTTCTCCTTCCTTTAACCCGTTTCGGCTCAGGAAATACTGGGTCAGCACATCGGGAGTGGAGCCCCTGGCTCCAACGTGGAGTTCCTTTCCCCTGAGGTCCGTCCATTCCTTGACATCGCTTTCCAGGGTGACCAGGTAAAGTATTCCCCAGGTACTGACATTAGCCAGGGAAATGTCAACCCCTTTGTTGTACAATTTTGCTGCAACGTTTACCGGAAGCACGCTGAAATCCGCTTCTCCCTTAACAACCCTGGTGGTGGCTTCCTCTACTGATTTGTAGTAGATGATTTCCAGCGGGGTTCCGTCCGGCAGAACCTCACCGGCCATTTTAAAAAGCGGCGCAGTGGGTGGGGCCAGGGGAGCCTGGACCACGATTTTTTCCGGTCTGGCGGGGGCCGGTGTTTTGTCTCCGGAGCCGGCGCCAATACAGCCGGCGTTCAGCAAAATTAACAGAAAAAGTAAAATAATGGTTGCTGTCCGGTGCATGTTAAACCTTCTCCTTTAGCGGTTGTAGTAAGACCTGATAAGTATTCGCCAAATTATGACGAGATCCTTCCCTTCAGTTTTATGTCATCAAAAACCCCGGAAGAGCGAATATTTTTTGAACTCTTACACAAAAAAGAAGGATAATGTGTAGTGTAAGGGATAATTGGTAAAGTAAAATAAGCACGAAGGTGTATCCTCTTTGCTTATATAAGGCAGGGGTTATTTTTGTGTAGATTCAGATGACTATTTGTTGATAGAAAAGGGAAGGGCTGGGCGAGGCAATGGATGAACCCGGGCAAATTTCAGGGTTTTTGCGCAAGGTAAGCCCGGGGTTTGTTTTACTGCTTGTTTTGGAAACAGGTGTTCGCATATAATAGCCCTAGATTGAGGTGATCATATGCGAACAGGGATTGCAAACCTCCCCCTGCACGGGCACCACTGCCCCCGCTGGCTCTTTGACCGGATGGTCAAGCTTAGTTCACTAATAATTGAGGCCATTGTTGAAGAATACGGAACGGCTGAGGTTCTTGACCGGCTTTCCGATCCTTTCTGGTTCCAGGCACTGGGTTGCGTGGTTGGTTTTGACTGGCATTCCTCCGGCCTGACCACGGTATTGTGCGGTGCCCTGAAAGAGGGACTCCGGCCCAAGCAGCGCCAGCTGGGGCTCTACCTTGCGGGAGGCAAAGCCAGGGCTTCCCGCAGGACACCCCTGGAAATCGAAGAATACGCAGACCGCTTCGGCCTCTCTGTAGACGTTCCGGCACTGCAGTACGCCAGCCGCATGTCCGCCAAGGTGGACAGCGCGGCGGTGCAGGACGGCTATCAAATATACCATCATGTTTTTATCTTTACGGCAGACGGACGCTGGGCGGTGGTACAGCAAGGAATGAACCAGGTTACAGGGTGGGCCCGGCGTTACCACTGGAAAGGTGACAGGCTGGAAAGCTTTATTCAGGAACCCCATACTGCCGTATGCGGGGAGCCGGAGGAAAGGGTTATAAACCTGGTGGCCGCGGAAAGTGGGGAGGCCAGGGACACATCACTTTACCTGGCCCAAAGGCCGCTGGAAGTAATTAAGAACCTGAAAAAAATAGAGGAACTGTCCGGGCGGGGGAAGCTTGAACTGAACCTGCCCGCTGCCCACCCGGTTCCGGGAGCCGGCCGGATTGAGAAGACCCTGAACAGGCTTTATGACCTGAAACCTTCCTCTTATGAACAGTTACTGGCAGTGGAAGGGGTGGGTCCGGCTACAGTGAGGGCTTTTGCCCTGGTTTCCGAGGTTGTTTACAATGCCAGGGCCAGCCGCCGTGACCCGGTTCGGTACAGTTTTGCCCACGGCGGCAAAGACGGACACCCCTTCCCGGTAAACAGAGAAAACTATGACCGTTCCATTATGCTTCTGGAGAATGCCCTGCGCCGGGCTAAAGCTGGCCGGAGAGAAACCGTCGAAGCCCTGAAACGGTTGGCTTTAATCAACAAGATGTAGAAAATAATTAATAGCGGGTGTTTCTTGTCTGAAATTGGTATATAATATTAATTAACAGAAAAAAGGAGGGATTTTTAGTTGAAAACAGATCAAAACTTAAAAGAAGCTTTTGCCGGTGAATCACAGGCCAACCGCAAGTACCACGCTTTTGCCAGAAAGGCCGACGAAGAAGGATATCCGTCCGTAGCAAAACTGTTCCGGGCTGCCGCCGAGGCCGAAGCCATCCATGCTTATTCTCAATTAAGGGCTATGGGGGGGATCAAGACAACGGCTGAAAACCTGCAGGCGGCAATAGACGGGGAGACCTATGAATTTACTGAGATGTACCCCCGTTTTATCAAAGATGCCGAAGAAGAAGGGGCCAGCGGACAGGCTAAGAGGGCTTTTTACCTGGCCAATGAAGCAGAGAAGGTACACGCCGAGCTTTACCGGAAAGCCCTTGAGGCGCTGGAGAAGAAGGAAGAGATTGAATATTTCTTATGTACAGGATGCGGGTATATCCAGGAAAACAGCGCTCCAGAAAAGTGCCCCATTTGTGGTGCACCAGCCAAGGCCTTTAAAAATGTAGGTTAAGGTTCTATTTTTAAGTGTTTTTAAGAGAAAAATAACAAACAGCCCCCTCCGGTGATTAACCGGGCGGGGGGTTTGTGTTTAATCCGGCAGATTCCCTGAGCAATATGTCGTATCCCTCTGTCAAAGCGGTGAATTCGGCATACAGGGGCAGTTCCTCCCGGCTGTCATAGCGGACAGCATGTCCCCTGTAAACGCAGCGGACCGGCAGGCTCCTTCCTTTGTAGTCATAATGCCCGTAGACACGGCACTGGTAAGGCCGGAAAGCATAGATGCCGCACAAGTCTCCTTCCTGAAAGGGGCAGTGGCCGGACTTACCTCCCCAGATATCAATCAGGTCATTATCAGTAAAATCCCGAAAACGTTTCATTTTAACACTATTATTTACCTGTCTGCCAATATTCTCCATTTCCAGGGGGTGGACATACAATACTGAAGTAATCTTACAACACTCACCGCATACTCCGCAGTCTTTCTTAGATGATTGCAGGTATAAATCTAGTTTTTCATAAAAGTTATTGAGCTTTTTCAACAAATTTTCCATTTAAACACCCCCGCTTTCCAGGACCTTTGTTTTTATCATACCACATTCAGGACAATTATGTAAGATTTAACTGTTTATCCACGAGTGGTAAGTCCTAAAGGCAGAGTGTTATCTAATGAATAATTCCTCCTTGTCCTCCTGTTCTTCCCCAGTTGTTTCCAATTTGTTCAAGGATATCCGAGACAAGTTCTTTAGCCATATTTTCAATTTCTCCCGGCTGGTAGGGCGCAGGACTGGGAGTAGAGGTTTGCGTCTCCGGGACAGGGTCCGGCTCGGGGTAAGGAGAGGGTTTTGGGCGCATTTTTTGGATCGGTACAACGGGTTTAAGGGCAGTCAGGGGAGTGGACATAATCCCGTTAAAACGAAGAAAAGCAGCCCGGGGGGAAACGCTGGAGAGATCAACGCAACGGTACAGGTCACGGTTAACCCTGCAGGTCAAAATACAGGGCTGAGGCTCTCCGGGATCAACTTCGTGGTTAATTGCCCTGACCCGTCCGTTGAACACCACCTGTTCTACCAGCCTGCCCGGGCATGAAAGAAAGATCAAATGAATTGCGCTCAGGCTCAGCTGAAGAAGTATTTCCTGGTAAAATTCTGCAAATTCCTGTTCCTCCATTTCCACAGGAGTTATGCCGTGTTCTTCTTCATCATACTGGTAGAGGATTGTCCGGGGGATTTCCTGGGGTGGACAGAAAACGCCCTCTACGACGAGAAGCCTGTCCCTTTGCTCATAACGGGCGTCAAATTCTACTTCAAAGGCGTCGGGGTATTTCATTAAAGACAGTAATGTCCGGGCAAAGCTCTCTACGGCGCCTGGCTGCCCCTTTGCGAGGTCTAGACGCAGCTGATCAATGGAATTGTTGTATTGGGACTGCTCTTCAAGAAAGATCTTGCGCTTCAACTCGTAAGCAGCTCTGGCAGATTTCTCCCTCTGGCGGTATTCTTCCAGTTTCAAATTATACAATCGCCTGGCTTCCTCTTCCATTTCCAGGCGCCTTTTCTTTAATGAAGGCAGGAAAAACTCCTTGATTGGATCCTTCCGGTTAATTCCCATTTCCCTGGCAATCAGCTCATATCTGGGAAGTGGTTCTTTAAAGACAAAAGGGGGATATGGTTCGTCTTTGTAATAGGAAATCCAATCAAATTTTCCGGCGGCGAGATTGTTGCGGAGTATGTTTTTACATTCTTCAATGTATTTCTTTGCCAGTGCACTTTCGTATTTTGCCAGTTCCTTTAAGCTTTCCGTTTCCTCACGTTCCTTTTGCTGATTTTCTAACCTGGTTCTGCGGGCAGCCCTTAATTCTTTTTTTATCCTTAGTTCCAGCAGGGATGAACCTGTGCTTTGTAGTATTGAGTCAAGGTCAGAGCTGAAGGGTTTTTTTCCCAAATCTGCGCTCAATATTCTCTCTCCTTTCCAGTCATATTCAATGTATCATAAAAACAATTTATTTTGGAGCATATTTCCCCCTCTTTTCTTTAGATTTCAGGCGAAAACCGGGAATGGGAAATTTAAACATAAAAAAGGTTTATATTGTGTGGCATTAGTGATATTCTAGTAGACGGGATCTGTCGATAAATGTAGACATGTTTCTCTTATTACCCTGGTCAGGGGAGGATATTCTTGTATTTACCCGTTTCAGGTATTGAGGTCGCACCGTGGCTGCCGCCGCTGGTTGCGTTTCTGATAGCGTCATTTACAACTTCTTCAGGGATCTCCGGCGGGGTTCTCTTGTTGCCATTCCAGATGAGCGTACTGGGGTTTGTTAGCCCTTCCGTCAGCCCTACAAACCTGATTTACAATATTATAGCCGTACCCGGCGGGTTATACCGTTATATCCGGGAAGGCCGGATGGCCTGGACCCTGACCTGGGTTACCATTGCCGGCACTCTTCCCGGTATATTTGCAGGCGCCTGGATCAGAGTTAATTACCTGCACGACCCCGGTGCTTTTAAGGTTTTTGCCGGCCTGCTCCTCTTGTATCTTGGTTTCCGGCTGCTCTACGATACCTTTACGCCGAATCACAGGGAGAGCGCAATTGGAAAAAAATTTAGAGAGACGGTTAAGGCATCCAGAGGAAATGGGGCGGCCAGGTACGGTTTATCTGCAGGACTGCCAGCCGATGCCGTTGTAAAAAGGAAAAGACTCACTTTGCGCAGGATAGAATTTGAGTTCTGGGGTGAGGATTATTCCATCAACACTTTCACTGTTGTTTTAATTTCTGTGGCAGTGGGAATTATGGGTGGTGTTTACGGTATCGGCGGGGGCGCGATAATTGCCCCTTTCTTAGTTACCTACCTGGGTCTTCCTGTTTACACAGTGGCCGGGGCTGCCCTGGCAGGCACTTTCATGACTTCTGTCGCAGGTGTGTGTTTTTACAGCATCATTGCGGTTTTACCAGCCGGGGCACAGGTTGCGGTGGCACCCGACTGGACCCTGGGTTTTTTGTTCGGCTCCGGGGGACTCTTAGGAACATATGTAGGCGCCAGACTTCAGAAGTATTTACCTGAAAAACTTATCCATGGCACGCTGGGTTTTCTCGTAGCGTTTTTGGGATTTCGGTACATTTACCCGTTTGTGGAAATAATGCTGGCCTTGGGCGGTTAGTTTTATTCTTACTGTTATTGATGTAGGAAAACCAGTTTCATTGTAGCACAGGGGAGTCAGAGAACTGTCCCCTTGTTATTTATGTCACCTTAATTTGTAAGCCAGTAAGAGGTAACACGATGAAAAAAACGACAGAGAGGGAATTCTCCCGCTGGTGGCTTATTAGTCTGGTGAACTTTCTTTTTGGTTTTGCCGTCCAGGGTTCCATCATTTTTATCCCCCTTCTGGGCGCCCAGCTGGGGGCTTCTGATTTTCAAATAGGAATGATAGGTGCCCTTTACGGAGGCTCTTACCTGGTATCATCCCTAATCTCCGGCTGGAAATCAGATAAACTGGGACGGCTCCTCTTTGTGCGCTGGGGGCTCTTGATCAGCAGTGCTACCTTTGCAGCCCAACTCCTGGCCGACAGCGTCCTGGTGCTCGCCGTGGTGCGCGGAGCTGTTGGATTTTCCCTAGGGATTGCCTCTGCGGCATTCCTCGCTTACGCCTTTGAGGCTGGTGCCGACATGGGCAAGTATAGCTCTTATGGCTCCCTGGGCTGGATTTTCGGCGCTCTGGGGGCGGCCTTAGTAGGGGATATTCACCTTTTATTCTGGTTGAGTTTCCTGGTTTGCCTGGCAGCCTTTTTAATCTCTCTGTTTTTTCAAGATGTGCCCTCTTACCGTTCTTCCCTGACTCCCCGGCTATGGCCGGTGGTGATCAGGAATTACCGGATCTATCTAGCAGTCTTCCTGCGTCACCTGGGGGCTACCGCGGTATGGATCATCCTTCCCCTGTACCTGGCTGGCCTGGGCCTGAACCAGTTCTGGATCGGGTTCTTGTGGGGGATAAATTTTATTGTACAGTTTATTGTGATGCGCTGTTTGCAGCAGTTTTCAGCATCCAAAGTCTTTGCCTGGGGGCAATTGCTGTCCATTCTGGTCTTCGTGGCCTATGCCTTTGCCTCTGGAAAGTTGGCCCTTATTGCAGTGAATGCCTTACTGGGGGTAGCCTGGTCCTGCCTTTACGTGGGCGCCCTGGTGCTCGTCCTGCAAAGCGGGGAGGAAAGGGGTACGGCAGGGGGTATTTTCCAGGCTACACTGAATCTTTGCAATGCCATTGGTCCCCTCCTGGGCGGTCTAATTGCCCAGTACTGGGGCTACCGTGGCGTCATGTTCCTGGCAGCTGGACTGGGTGTGGCAGGTATGTTTATGGCTTTGCCGGAAACTGGGAAAACCGGGGATGTTGATTCCGGTGCCAGGAATTAAGCAGGCCCTCCGGAGTCAGGCGCCTTTTAAGGCCAGTGGTTACTGGATAACCGGTTAAACTGTTTAAGAGTATACGTTTAAGAGCATAAGTAAACGTGTTATTATTAATATTATTGAATATATTGCTGCTATTAAAGGCTTATCTCGTTTTTTCTCCCCTTTCTTTTATTCGGGTTGTAGACTTCAAACCTGCCTGAAAAGGATTCCAGGTTATATTCAATCAGGGGAGCTGATTTGTTCAAACGTTCCATCAGCTGTACACGCATATTCGCTATAGCGTTCCCGTATTCGTTTCTTTTTCTGTCCACATGGCATTTATGTTTACTCATAGGTTTATTATGTGCAACCGTGGCAGGTTCATTCACCTGTTATTAAATAAAGAAGCCGGGGTATCCGGGAACCCCGTACCATCCATCATTTTTTGGGGGAGGTGCTTGAAGATGTATAAATACAAGGTGATCGCTACGATTGTAGAAATCCGGGGAGATGGAAAATGTTCCTACGGCCATAAAGTAGGGGATAGTTTTGAGTTTGGGCAGTTCACCCCCGGAGGACTGTGCCAGTTTGCTTACGATTCTTTGCGTTCGGCAGTGGCGGCGCTGCTCTACGGAGGCTATTTTCCCTGGGCTGCGGATAGTGAAGTTACCACCTGGGCCTGTCCCGATCCGGATCGCCCGGTAATCTTTGAGCTGAAAAGGGTTGCAGTTGCCGATTAAAGGAGGATATTTTAGTACCGCGTCGAAATTTATTTAGGTTTTTCGATAATTACCCAAAAGGAGGATTATTGAAATGCCGATTTTTGAGTACAAGTGCAATAGTTGTGGGAAAACATTTGAGAATTTGGAATTGCCGGGACAAAAAAACAACGTCAAGTGTACCGGTTGCGGGAGTGATGATCTGAAAAAATTGATATCCGCCCCCTTTCTGCCGAGCTCGGTAGGAAAACCCGCCAATGACGAGATCAGGTGCTGTGGCAGTAATGCCAGACCGAAGGAGTGCACGTCCAGTTCCTGTTGCGGGCTGCAGCCCGAATAACGATTTATTGGCTACTCCCGGATCCGGGGATCCGGGGTGGTGGGGATAAGGGGTCTAAAGTGCTAAAACTGGCTTCAAAGAAACAGGACGGCAATGGTTGCTGCTTCAGCAGTTCTGTTAAACTCCAGGGCAGGACCGTTATTTATAAGGTACGGAAAAGCCGCCGGGCTAAACATTTATGCCTCAAGGTGCACTGTGATTCAGGTGAGCTTGAGGTTGTTGTCCCCGGCGGTTATGACCTGGGTTTGCTGGAGGGAGTTCTGCAGCGTAAGCAAGACTGGATTCTGGAGCAAATAAACCGTTACCAGCAATTAAAGAAAGTAGCCTTGCCCGGGCAGGATGGTGGCAAAAGGGTATACTACCGTGGGCGTGCCTGTGAAGTTGAGGTGAAAGTGGAACAGGGCAAAAAGCAGTCTGTTTTTTTGAGCGGGGATAAACTGGTGGTTACTGTGCCTGCCGGATCTGAAAATGAAGCCGGAGCCGTCCTTGAACATTGGTTACGCTCAGCGGCCCGGCAGATTATCACCCAGCGGGTGGAAACGATAAGTAAAGGGTTAAAATTGTCCTATAACCGTATTTTTATTAGGAACCAAAAAACCCGCTGGGGCAGCTGCTCCCAAAAGAAAAATTTAAACTTTAACTGGAGGCTGGTCATGGTGCCGCCGGCCGTTCTGGACTATATTATCATCCACGAATTGATGCATCTGATTGAACTTAATCACTCCAAAAAATTCTGGCGGTTGGTGGCGGGGGTTTGCCCGGATTATCAGATCCACCGGGCCTGGCTCAGGAAAAATGGTTCCCGCTTAAAGATTTAAGCCGTTTTTATATTCAGAATTTTAAATCATTTTAGATGGAGGTGTCCGGTCTTGTGCGGGCGATTCACCCTGAGCACAGATATTAAAACACTGATAAATGTTTTTCAGCTAAAGGAAGATATTTTTGATTATATCCCCCGTTATAACATCGCTCCAGGCCAGGATATCCACGTTATCATCAGGGAAGAGGATAGCCGGAAGCTCAGGCTGATGAAGTGGGGGTTGATCCCCGGCTGGGCCAGGGAAGCAAAAATTGGCTACAAAATGATCAACGCCCGGTTTGAGACAATTGACACAAAGCCCGCCTATAAAGGACCATTTCAGCACCGCCGCTGCCTGATCCCTGCGGATGGTTTTTATGAATGGTCAAAAAAGGACAAGACAAGGCAGCCCTTCAGGATCACCTTACCCGGCGGTATTCTTTTTGCTTTTGCCGGCATCTGGGACCGCTGGATATCCCCGCAGGGCAACATTGTATACTCCTGCAGCTTGATTACTGCACCTGCCAACGAATACCTTAAAGAAATCCATGAGCGAATGCCGGTAATCCTGGACAGGGAGCAGGACTATGAAACCTGGCTGGCTCCCGCTGATACCAGCACCTTAAAAGGGCTCCTGGGGACTTACCGGGGGAAAATGGAAATCTACCCCGTTTCTTCACTGGTTAACTCTCCCAAATATGATCACCCCGGCCTGATCCAGAGGAGCACTGTTAAATAATGAACCGGCGCCAGGTCAAAGGAGTTTGAACTGTTGAATGAAGGAATCGTTGAAGTTATGGCCGTTATATGCCGGGGTGACCGGAAGGGTCAGGGAGATTCTGGGCAGTAAACTGTTGAAAAGGCGGCTGGCAAGCGGGGAGCATTTATGGCCAAGGTTGGTCTTCTGGTTTTTCGTTATCCTGCTCTTATATTATTGTGCGGGTAAATGGTATGTCGTGATCCCGGGGGTAGTTTACCCCGGCGTTCACCTGGCTATGGAGTTTGCTCTGATCATTACGGCAGCATGTGCCTCTTTGATGAGCTGGTATGACTATAAATATAAACACGAAATCCGGGCAATTGTTTTATGCCTGACCTTCTGTACAGTAGCCATTTTTCAGTTTGTCCATACTGTATCCTATCAGGGCATGCCGGACTTTTTAACCCCCAATACCGTAAACAAGGCTTCCACATACTGGATTATCTCCAACCTGTTCATGGGCGCCGGCTTTTTGGCAGCGGTTTTTTCCGGTGACAGGGTTAGAAAAATAAAGGTTAACAGGGTTTTGCTTTTTTGGATCCTGGGCAACCTGCTGCTGGTCGTTGCCGTTGCTTATTTCTTACCGTACCTTCCCCCCATGTATGATCCCGGGGCGGGAGAACAGACCCTGTTAAAAATCGCCCTGGAATACCTGATCATTATCATGCTGGCCCTGCCGGTGCTGAAACTGTGGCGAAAAAGCCCGATGGACAGACAGGATTACTATTTCTGCATGGCCCTAATCACCGGCATTTTCAGCGAGCTAGCTTTTACCCTCTACAACAACGCTTACGATACTTATAATCTACTTGGTCACATCTTAAAAATCATTTCCTATGCTTTTATCTTTAAAGTCATGCTTGATGATGCCGTTGGCATGTTGTATGAAACAAACATGACCCTGGAAAAACAGAGGGAGATGCTGGCTCAAACCAATCTCCAGTTGCAGGAAAAGGACCGCCTGAAGGACGAGTTTTTGGCCAATGCCGACCATGAATTACGGACACCCCTTGCTGCGGTCATTGCTTTCACCGAGTTGTTAAAGGAAGAAAGCGTAGGAAAATTAAACGATCTGCAAAGGGACTATTTGAATGAGATAAGCGAAAGCGGCAGGGAACTTATGGACAGGATCAACGGTTTTTTGGATTTGTCAAAAATCGCTGCAGGAAAGGTAGTGCTGTTTAAAGAAGTTTTTCGAGTATATGAATTGATTGAAACCGTTGTACGGCGGCTCCGGCCACTATTTAACAATAAAGGGGTTATTCTGGAGGTTGCCCCGTTCTCTGGCGAAGACTTGCTGGTTTTGGCAGACAGGGATAAGGCGGGGCAGATTTTGACAAATTTACTTTCAAATGCCTTGAAATTTACACCACCGAATGGTAACGTGTTGGTGGAAGCCTGTCTTGACGAATCAGGTCGTTATGTAGCTATCTCGGTTAAGGATACAGGTATCGGTATTGCCCCGGGAGAACAACAGAGAATTTTTGAACCCTTTTACCAGGTAGATGGTTCAGCTGCAAGAAAATACGGAGGAACGGGGATCGGCCTCACCCTTGTGAAAAAACTCGTGGAATTAAACGGCGGCACAATCAAGGTGTCCAGCAATTTAAATAAGGGTAGTACATTCACTTTTACCCTTCCGGTGGGGGAAGATGATGGGGGGGAGTTGTCCAAAAATGTCGAATAAGATTTTAGCTGTTGACGACGATCCTAAAATACTTAAAATTCTCCTGCACACGCTACGCAAAGAGGGTTTTGAAGTCATTACCGCTGCCAGCGGGGAGGAGGCCCTGGAGAAAGCCAGAAAATATTCGCCGGACCTGGTGATCCTGGACATTATGATGCCGGGCATGGACGGTTTTGAAACATTTCAGAAGCTTAAGGCGCTGCATGATGTACCCGTCGTTATCCTCTCCGCGAGGAGTGACGAAGTGGACAGGGTGGTAGGATTCCGCATGGAGGTGGATGATTATCAGACCAAACCATTCAGCCCTACAGAGCTGGCCCTGCGGGTCAAGGCGATCCTGAGGAGGGTACGCGACCGGGGGGAGGGGAGCAAAAATGTGCTTAAATTTGGAGATCTGACCCTTGATTACAACAAGCGCCTGATAGCCTGCAAGAACAAGAAGATTGAGCTGACTCCCAAGGAATTTGAAGTGCTCTGGCTGATGGCTTCCAACCCCAATAAGGTTTTCTCAAAGGCACACCTGTTGGAAAAGGTTTGGGACAGTTCCTATTATGGCGATGACAATACGGTTACTGTACATATCAGGAGAATCAGGGAAAAATTGGAGAAAAACCCCTCGAGCCCCTCATATATTAAAACGGTCTGGGGAATAGGATATAAGTTTGAGTACGATTCAAATTTAGTAAAGTGATCATAATATGCTTAAATAAAGCGGAGGGATAAACACTCCGCTTTAATAAATTATTAATGGTTTTGTAATCTGGTCTTAAGCTGTATGGAGTATGATCAACAGGCAGATACATGGGGTGAGGCAATGAGTGGACCGATGAGTATTGATCAGGATATTTTCTTTAAGCAACTTGAAGAACAGCATAAACTATATCCCGCTGTTCAAAAAACTAAAATAAGAGAAATAGAGGCAAGGTTGATCAGGGTTGATAGGGCCTGTGTGGACCCTACCTACTGTCCCTTGCGTTCCTTAAAGAAGGAGTACGCCTATGCTCTCAATTCAGTAAGGCTGCACAACTTGTATTTTGAAAACTTCGGAGAACCGGGTTCAAAACCTTCACCAGAACTGGTATACGTCATCGAAGGCTATTTTGGTTCTTTGCAGGAGTGGGAAAAGCAGTTTAGAGCCCTTGCTGCGTGTTCCAGAGGTTGGGTTGTCCTGGGTTTTGACTTGACGGACGGGTCGCTCAAAAATTTTTTTGCGGATGACCACTACGAGGGAGTTTGGTCCGTAATACCCCTGCTTGTCCTTGACGTTTACGAACATGCCTACTGTTCAGTTTTTCAGACCAGGGATGCTTATATTGAGTATTTTCTAAAGCGGATCCAGTGGGAAATTGTCAGCAAGAGGCTAAAGGCTGCTAGGGAAGTATATAAAAAATCCACATCTCCACAAACTCCAAACCCGGAACCTGATAACAAACTGGGTACCAGCTGCCAGAATTACTGAAAACACAATAACTTGGGTAACCTGTACCTGAGTTATAACGATAATAATATTAAGGAGGCAGAGAAAATGGCATTGCACCAACTACCGGAACTCCCCTACGCCTATGACGCTTTGGAGCCCTATTACAACGAGCAGACTGTGAGGCTGCACCATGACGTACACCACAAGGCTTACGTTGACGGGCTGAATAATGCCGAGGCAAAACTGGCAGAAGCCCGGGAAAAGGGAGATTTTGCGCTGATCAAGCACTGGGAGAGGGAGCTGGCTTTCCATGGTTCGGGTCATATTCTGCATACGCTTTTCTGGAACAATATGAGCCCTAATGGAGGAGGCCCCCCTGTGGGCAAAGTGGCGAAGGAAATTGACAGGTGCTTCGGCAGTTTTGAAAAGTTTAAAAAGCAGTTTTCGGCAGCTGCCGTGGCCGTGGAAGGATCCGGCTGGGCTGTGCTTTGCTACAATCCAAGCTTTCAGAAGCTGGAAATTTTAACTGCTGAAAAACATCAGAACCTGACCCAGTGGGGGGTAGTTCCCCTGCTGACTGTAGACGTCTGGGAACATGCCTACTATCTTCAATACCAGAACAGGCGTGCGACTTATGTAGAAAATTGGTGGAATCTAGTGAATTGGGAAGATGTAAACGCCCGTCTGGAAGCCATAGGGGTATGACATTTGTCCTTCTCTTCCAGCCGAAGTGATGGCTTAAAACCCTTGACAAAGTCCGGAGGGTTAAGTTTGACATCGTTCAGGGCAACCGCGGCCCACAGGCCTTAAATGTGGTAAATTATAGATAAAAGAATTTCTTTTTATATAAACTTTAACTGTATTATTTTAAAGCCAGGTAAGAAGGCAGCTGTAACGGCTGCCTTTTTTACTTTTCCTAGGCCTGGTCAGGCAAGTGATTTAGAATTAAAGGCGTTTACGGGTTTATAAACTGTTAAAGTAATCCATTAAATTCGTAAATTTCCTACTAATATTAATTTCGTTTTAGTGAAAACTAATAGCAGAACCGGACTAAATTTTCAGGTGTGGATTAAAAGATCTTTGTTCTTTGACCTTCTCTGATTATGCCGGCATTGCCGCATGGGTGAAACTAGAAACAAGCGTAAGGCAGATCCTAAAAGGGCCAGTTCCCCTGCCCGGCTAATCGGACAATGATGTTTGAGAGTAATAAATTATTTGCATCCCTTTTGGGTCTGGGTTAAGAAAAAGTACCGTTTATTCCAGCCTTCAAATAATAAGCTTTCAAGATTTATTACGAGGAAAATAGAGAAAATTCTCTTCTTCGGCAATTCGGCTCTAGAGGAAAGATTCTTTTCCTGACCTGATTAAATTATCATGAGCCTGCGTATAATACATTGAAAGGGGGTGACAGATACAATGAAGGCAACAGGTATAGTTCGTCGAATCGACGATCTGGGAAGAGTGGTGATACCTAAGGAGATCCGGCGAACAATGCGGATCCGGGAAGGAGATCCCCTTGAGATATTTACTGATAGGGAAGGGGAAGTCATTTTAAAAAAGTATTCACCCATCGGTGAACTTGGTGAATTTGCGACAGAATATGCAGATTCACTCCATGAGGCCCTCGGTCACATTTCATGTATTGCAGACAAGGATACTATTATTGCAGTTGCCGGAGCTCCCAAAAAACAGTTGATGAACAAGCTAATAGGACCCGATGTCGAGAAGGCAATGGCTGAAAGAAAATTGACTATTTTGAATGAGCCCTGCTACTTGACCGTTGATGAAGATATTAGTTATAATTCAGCGGTAATCGCGCCGATTATCACAGAAGGAGATACAGTTGGCGCAGTAATCATCGCAGCAAAGGAGCCCGGGGTACAACTGGGCAATCTGGAAACCAAGCTGGCGGAGACTGCCGCAGGTTTTCTGGCAAAACAAATGGAGTCTTAAAAGCCTCTTTTCAGAGGCTTTTTTTTGTGATTTGTAAGAATAAAAAACTCTTCATTGGTCAAGCTAAATCCAGGTTTTCATTTTGTTTTACAAATAATAAAAAAGGGAGTGAAGAAATTGGTAACCAGCTGGAAGGATACTCAGAAGGGTGTGGAAGTAAGGGGCACTTACGGCAATGAGGTAACCATCATTTACAACGGTTTGCTCAAAAATTCGGGTGCCGACCAGGTTTATCTACATTACGGATATGGAGATACAGACCGCTGGTATGATATTAATACAATAAGGATGGACAATACCCACCAGGGTTTTGAAAAAACAATCAGTATGAAAAATCATATGTTAAATTTCTGCTTTAAGGATTCGGCCAATAACTGGGACAACAACAACGGCCATAACTGGACGGTACGCTAGTCAATAGCAGTCTATTAGATTTGTCACCTGTTCATCTTGGTCACAGAGAAAAGCCGCCCTGCTTACCGGGCGGCTTTTTTAGGAACTACCCGCCTATGATAGTTTTTCTTTTTTAGAAAGTCAGGCTTTGGTTAACTGATTATGATCCCAGAATAGCTTGCAGGTCTGTTTCCGGTTTGCCGGATGGCTTGATGTCGAATTTCTCTACCAGGACGTTCAGGACATTGGGAGAAATAAATGCCGGCAGTGTGGGACCAAGGTACATGTTTTTCAAGCCCAGTGACAGGAGCGTTAACAGAACGCTGACGGCTTTCTGTTCATACCAGGAGAGCACCAGTGTCAGCGGGAGATCATTAACCCCACACTTGAAGGCATCGGCAAGGGCAAGGGCAACCTGGATAGCGGAATAGGCGTCGTTGCACTGACCCATGTCTAAAATTCTCGGTAGCCCACCGATTTCCCCGATGTTGAGATCATTGAAGCGGTACTTGCCACAGCCCAGGGTCAGAATAACGGTGTCCGCAGGAGCCTTTTGTACAAGCTCTGTATAATAATTCCTGCCGGGCCTGGCACCGTCACAGCCGCCAACCAGGATGAAATGTTTGATGGCGCCTGTCTTAACCGCATCAATCACTTTATCGGCAACACCGAGAACGGCATTGCGGGCAAATCCGGTCATCAGCTCGGAACCGCCGTTAATCCCGGTTAATTCTTTATCTTCCTTCCAGCCTCCTAATTCAAGGGCTTTGTTGATAACCGGGGTAAAGTCCTTCCTGCCGTTTTCCTCCTTTATATGCTGGATTCCCGGATAGCCCACCACAGCAGTGGTGAATACCCTATCGGCATAGGAGTCCCTGGGCGGCATCAAGCAGTTCGTTGTGAAGAGCACCGGGGCCGGAATGCCGTCAAACTCTTTCTGTTGGTTCTGCCAAGCTGTTCCGAAGTGTCCTTTAAGATGCCCGTATTTTTTGAGTTCCGGGTAGCCGTGGGCAGGCAACATTTCACCGTGGGTGTAGATGTTAATACCCTTGTCCGCGGTTTGCTCAAGGAGCTGCTTTAAATCCTCCAAGTCGTGGCCGGTTATCACAATAAATGGTCCCTTGGCAATGGTTTTGGATACTTTTACTGGTACGGGATGACCAAAGGCAGAGGTGTTGGCCTCGTCCAGCAGGGACATGCACTTGAGGTTAATCTGCCCGAACTCCATCAACAGACCAAGCCATTCTTCGATGGAGTGTTCTTCCCCAATTGCACGCATGCCTTTGTAGAACCAGGAGGTGACTTCATCGTTTGTTTTGCCGAGCACGTAGGCATGCCAGGCATATGCGGCCATACCGCGCAAGCCGAACAGGAGAGTCGAACGCAAGGATACGGTATCGGTATCTCCCTGGAAGAGACTGGCGGGATCGAAATCTTCAGCGCCGCCCAGTTTTTCTTTTTCTTCCTGAACTAGCCTTATTAATTCATCAATGCGGTCTCCGTCGAAGTTTACATTTGTGACTGTGGCAAAAAGCCCCTGCATCATCAGTTCGTCGGCTTTTCGGCCCGGTTGTTTGCCCTCTGCAGCCCGGGCAAGTCCAATCAGGGCGCAGGTAAGCTCGTCATGCTTGAGGGCAACCTCCGGCTTTTTGCCGCATACACCTGATTTTGTGCAGCCTTTACCGCCTGCTGTTTGCTCGCACTGGAAACAAAACATACCACTCATTGAGTTACCTCCTTCTTGTTTTTATTAATTAGGTGGCTCATAGTGAGCCTGCCTCCTAATCATCAACTATATTTCCATCAGTGGATATAATAACGATCCGCCAGGGGATCATTTTACCGCTGTTGATCAGGGCCTGCTTAACCGCCTGGGCTATGCCGCTGCAGCAGGGTACCTCCATACGCAGAACAGTAACGCTTTTAAGTTCATGGGCTTTTATAATCTCGGTGAGTTTATCGGCGTAATGGGTGTTGTCCAGCTTGGGGCAGCCGATGATTGTGATTTTATTGCGCATAAAATCATTATGAATGTTGGCGTAGGCATAGGCGGTGCAGTCTGCAGCCACAAGCAAGTGGGCTTGATCAAAATAGGGGGCGTTTACCGGTACCAGCTTGATCTGGCATGGCCACTGGCGAAGCTGCGACCCTGCAGTTACCTGGGCCTGCCTGGCAACAGGGCTTGTCTCCGGGGCAGCCTTCCTTTCTAAAACCCGGGCGTGGGTGCCAGGGCAGCCACAGGCCAGGGTTTCAGGGCCGGGCTTGCTCTTTGCTGCCATACGCGCCTTCACAGCAGCCTCATCAAAAGCTTCTGCTTCCCGTTCTTCAATGGTGATAGCTCCGGTAGGGCACTCCGGGAGGCAGTCTCCCAGCCCGTCGCAGTAACTTTCTGAGATAAGCCTGGCCTTTCCATTCACCAGTTGCAGGGCGCCCTCGTGGCAGGCTTCGACACAAAGACCGCAGCCATTGCATTTATCTTCGTCTATCTTGACAATTTTTCTGATCATCTTTACAGCTCCTTTCCTGTTTTTGTAGTATTTGCAGGGATATTATACTATAATAAACATGGGAAAACGGTAACCACGGTTACTAACGACGGTGGTGAACAAAAAAATGTATGAAAAATGGATGGGAGTCCTTTTAAAATGCCCGTTGTTCAAAGGCATGCAACCGGATCAGTTGAAATCTGTATTGTCCTGCCTGAAACCGAAGGTGGGCAGTTACGCGAGGAATGAATGTGTGGCGGTTGTGGGCGAGAAAATTACCGGCATGGGAATTGTTCTTTCCGGTGACGTTGTGGTGAGTAGTGAAAATATCGCAGGTAACAGGACGATCATAGCAGTTGACGATCCCGGCGAGATGTTCGGGGAAATGGCTGCTTTCTCAGGAAGTGACCTCTGGCCGTCTACGGTTATGGCCCGGAGTAGCTGCGAGGTAATGTTTCTGCCGGCCGAAAAGATTGTCAATAGTTGTGAAAGCGCGTGTGCAAGCCATAGGATGATGATCTCGAACATGCTTAGAATTATTTCCAACAAGGCGCTTGCCCTGCACAGGAAGGTAGAATACCTGGCCATAAAAAGCATGCGGGGGAAGATCAGTACGTACCTGCTTGAACAGTATAAAAGGGTGGGTAAAACTACATTCATATTACCATTAAAACGAAATGAACTTGCAGACTTCCTGAATGTTTCCCGCCCGTCCCTTTCACGCGAGATGAGCAGGTTAATGGAAGAAGGCATTATTGATTTTCACAGGGCATCAATTAAAATTAAAGACTTGGATTCTTTAAGGAGAATGGCCGATTAAACCTGTTACGGGCATAATTTTTACAGTGTTAACCGGGGCGCGTTAAGTAAAAAGGCCTGCGGCGTGCTATTACCCTCTTATTTAAACAATGGCGTTGATCCCGGTAATTCTGTATTTTTTTTTACCGGCAGGCAAATCCAGTTCCACATTATTACCGGGTTTTTTTAGGAGCAAAGCATAACCCGGTGCTGAAAGAAAAGAAATATCACCATGCTTGACCTCATCTATTGCACTTACCAGCCTGAGTTTTTGACGGATTTGAGTTAACACATCTTCTAACTCTACTTCACAATCAAGGGTCACCAGCGGCAGTTTGTTATCCCCTGTATCTTCTTTTTCAACAATTCCTAAAAAATGATCGATTGTCTTGATGTATTTTTCAATTAACTGGCTTACCCTGGCCCTATCCTTGGGATCGACGTAATATTCCAGAATTAAGTCACGTTCTTCTTCCAGTCTAACCAGGCTTTTCAGGATATTCTCAAAAGCATGTGTTGAGATGCTATATTTTTTCATCTTAATCTCCAAAGAGATAATAATGATAATATAATTGGGTATTTCAATTTAATGACCTGTGAAATACCCAATTCTTAATGCTGGAGATTATTTTATTTTATTTATTAACGTACATAAGAGTTATTAATTAAGAACTTTTTATATCCTGACATAACATCATAATCATGGTTGTTTCCCGGGTATTTGGGTGGAATATTTGGAATGTTTAAATGCTGCATTTTGTTGAGGCTCCTACAGGTCATAATCACCGGCTGCTTCGGGCTGGTAAAGAATTTTTTCTACTTTTAATCTAACCAAACCGCCCGGAACTTTCCAGTCTACTATATCTCCTTTGCGAAAACCCAGGATTGCGGTTCCCACAGGAGCCAGTACGGATATCTTATTCTCCGTCAGATCAGCATCGGCAGGGTAAACCAGGGTATAAATCATTTCCTCCCCGGAGTCCAAATCCCTTAATAACACTTTCGAATTCATCGTGATTATATCATGGGGAATTTTTAACGAGGGAACTACCTTTGCCCGGTTTAATTCCTGCTCAAGCTCTCTAAGGGATTCCAGATTGCCTTCTCCAAACTCTTTAGCTTCATTTATAAATTTTTGAAGTCTTTGTTTGTCCTTTTCTGTGATGAATATTTGCCTGGACATTTTCATCAACCTTTCATTTAATTTGGAAAGAAATAAAAACATACGGCGACTACGGTAATTCTTTAGTAATCGCCGGTTTTAATATCAAATTATTTATAAAAATATTAGAGAAGTTCTGATAATATTAT
>LFSA01000018.1 GCA_001512635.1 Pelotomaculum sp. DTU098
CACTTAGACCAATCATTCCGACAGGCGTACAACCGAGGTGACCCTATGAAAATCATGCGACAGGTGATCGGCTCAGCACTTCTTCTTCTTCTTCTTCTGGCTATGACATCATTTTGCGATCCTTTAATCAACATTGGAACCAATGTGGTTAAAGTCGTCTATGAAAATGCAATGCCGACGAATTCGATTTCGATTTGCCAAGACTTGCCCCGCTTGTTCTCCTTCGCCCGCTCACTTGACGATGTGTTCCCCGACGGCACATCTCCTGGCGTTCATCGGCTTCGAGGTAAAGATCCATTCATGTATCCAGATTCTGCCAAAACCGGATTAGCTCTCGTGACGTCTGCCACGAATCAATATATTCAAATTTCATCTGAGTTGCAGAATGCATTCGATGCGGCCTTCTTGTTGACAAGCTCCAATTCCGTCCCAATCTCCCAGCTTGACTGCTTTATAGCCGCGTTGAATTCACTGACCCATACAAACGTGGTCATTGATGCTCTTGTTGGGATTTTGGAAAATCCTCCTGAAGTGCCGAATCCTACTACTGCTCAATTTATTGCCGACGCGACATTTTTTTGCCAAATGCTGGAGGCATACAAGTATTATCATCCAAGTGTATTGTCCATCAAACCCGACAACGGAACGATTCATGCAATCGTCGTCACGAAGGAGAGAGCCAACGAATCAAATGTTGATGTCGTTGAAATCAAATACGTTATTGATGGCTGGAAACTTGTCTTTCCCAAGTGACCTCCCTTCCTCAGCCTTATTCGTCCATTTCAGTTGTCTCCGAGTCTCCGCAGGATCCGGAACCCGGCGCACCTCGGCTTTGGGGCACGCCCCATGCGATTAACTCCTATTTGCACCATGATGCGAAGTTTGAAATGCGTTCCGTCCCTGTTGGCGACGCGGGGCATGGGCATCAAGCGACATACGACACGAACGGTGTTCTGATCGCTGATGCCATCGCCGCCGGGACTGCCGACATTTTTGCCCCGTATAACGCCAGTGGGATGCTCAGATTCGGCACCATCCACAGAGAGGAAGACGTGCTGCCGTTCATCTTGTCTCTGCAACTTGACGGCAATCCCGTCAAACCAAATGTGGTGGCCATACCGACAAATCTCAATCGCCCCTGCATCTATCAGGGCTCTTGCGTTGATGCTTACATCAGCCTAAGACCGATCATTCCAACAGGAATGCAAAACGGAGGAAACTAGTATGAAGCCCCAATCTGTGTTTTTTTTTCACTTTATGCTTGCTAGGTGGAGCCTTTCGATGTTGCGCTGAAACTCTCTCTTTCTCGATAGGAACGAATACCGTACAGGTTTCCTTTGCCAATTCCGCATTGTCTATGACGAGCAAAACGGCCCTGTGTGCAGAATTGCACAAAGCATTCGCCTTTGCTTCATCTCCATCGGAGATATTGCTTGAAAACAATGGTGGCGCGTTCAAGCTCAAACGGATGCCGCTGGATATACTCCCCAAGTCGATTTCCAGTGAAACACTTAGCTTCACTCAAACGAATTCCGTCTACATGTGTTTGGTCTCTCTGGCTCTTTCCGAAGCATATGAAGAAAAAGCTGCGATGCTCCAAGACCATCCCGATGCCATCCCTCTTCTTGATACGATGATCAATGCTATCAATTCCGAGTCCTTCACGAATCTGACGATCCAAGCGAAACTCGATATGTTTTGGCCCCCAAATACAATCCAAAGCCAGCCTCCAAAAGCGATACTCGATGAACTCGACAGCGTGTTGTTCGCACCTGTCCGCTCCAATGTTCTGTATGTGCCAAGTCTATTCGCCATTGAGATTGGATTTGCGCTTGCCGACGAAAACGTCTCATGCTCGCTGTATGCCCACTGCGTGGCAAAGGACAAGCAAACGGGCAGGATCCAACCTTATCCCGTTGGCTGCATCGACGGTAAATGGAGGTTGTTTTTCGGGCTGTAGGCGAACCATGGCACGCGCGTGATGCCCTACTCGCACTTCTCAAGGCCATATTGAGAATTGCTGGCCGTGTGAAAATATAGTTGTCGAGGTGAAAGCAAAACCGGACGACTGTGGATGTCAAAACCGGACTGTGAGAAAGGGGGCTGAAGGGATGCACTTCAGCCAATGATTCCGGGGGAAAGGTGGCTTTCTGACTGCCCCCCGAGGGGGGCGCCGCCGGTGTGGATGTCAAAACCGGATTTTGCTGTACAATCTGCTGGATGAAACAGCAAATAAACAACCGGTTGGGTGTCGCCCACGTTCGCGACACGATCATGCAATTCGTCACGGGAACCATTACGCAAAACCAGGCAATGGAATCACTCCAGATCGGACGATCCCGTCTCTACGAGATGAGGACTTCCCTCCTGGCGGCCCGCGCGGCGGGCACAGGCGATACTTGGACTCCCAGAGGCTCCGGCGGCAATCATCGAACGCCGTGGCCTGATGAAGTCCAATGTTTTCTGAGACGTGCGTTAAGTCCGGATGGCAACGCGAAGCGGTATTCGTATGCGTTCGCAGCGAGCGAGGTGGGGCGCAGATTCGAATACAAGCTGGATCGAGGACAGGTCCGTCACTGGGCAATGGATCACGGAATCAAAATCGCCGTGCCCGGCCCCCGTCCTCCGGCTCATGTCCGGCGATGGCAGCGCCAATCGGTTGGGGAATTATGGCAGCTTGATGCCACGCCCGATCACTTCCTCGGCAGGGACAAGCCAACGCTCCAATTGCTCGATATGATTGATGACTGCAGCCGGATGCAGGTCGGTTGCAAGCTGTATGCCAGGGAACTCATTCCATCGTATTTAGACCTGTTTTACAGGGCTTTTACGCGTTATGGGCTCCCGTTGGAGATCTACGTGGACAAGGCCGGATTCTTCCGCAGCACCGATGGAAGCCTCACCCAGATCGGCAAGCGCCTGAAGTTCTATGACATCTCGTTTATATTTGCAAATTCACCGCAATCGAAGGGGAAGATTGAACGAGTCCATGTCGTGTGGCAGGATCGTCTGCCCGCGTATTTCGAACGCGAGAGTATCGGTATTGAGACCCCGATGGAAACGCTTAACGAGCATGTTTTGAACTTGGTCGACTACCGAAACGATTTCGAAACACACCGTGAGCTTCGAATGACGCCGAGGCAAGCATGGGATTTGGCGGTTGCCCAGGGGCGCAACAAGCTCAGGGCAATTCCTTCGGATGGATGGTGGGATCTCGTGTGGGCGGAGTGGTCACGGGCCACAGTTGGATCCCGTGGCAGGGTCTATGTCGACGACAAGTTCTGTCCCACTGAGTGCGCCAACGGAACCAAGGTCTGGCTCTGTCGGCATGTCGACGGAACCTTTTCCGTCGTTCACAACAAACCGGAACACGGCAAGCGGCCGATCATCCATTTCTCGAACAATCCGAAGCTCAGATCGGTCTGAAAACATCACTGAAAAGACCCATTTACAGTCCGGTTTTGATCTCCACAAAAAATCCGGTTTTGAAATCCACACGACACAGATCAAAAATGACTGTTGCACGTGTGTCGGCATGTGGTATAATACACGCCCTGAATCAAACAAAATAGCTTGATGCGGGCTACGTTAAGCCGTGTGGATTTTGAGGTCCGACGTTGCCGCGAGAGAGCTGGAGATCAGGGGATTTGGCCACCTACGGGTGTCCTTCACAAA
>LFSA01000040.1 GCA_001512635.1 Pelotomaculum sp. DTU098
GACGCTGCCCGGGCCGCCGGAGATACCCTTGGCGGGGTTTTTGAAGTCAGGGCCTATGGAGTTCCAGCCGGGCTGGGCAGCTACACCCACTGGGACCGCAAGCTGGACGCCCGCCTGGCTGCCGCCCTGATGAGTATTCAGGCCGTTAAGGGCGTAGAGGTGGGCCTGGGTTTTACAGCTGCCGGGCTCCGGGGTTCACAGGTCCAGGACGAGATCTTCTACGAAGCGGGCCGGGGTTTTTATCGCCTGCATAACCGGGCCGGAGGGATCGAGGGAGGGGTAACCAACGGTGAAACGCTGGTTGTCCGGGGAGCCATGAAACCGATTCCCACGCTCAACCAGCCCCTGCAGAGTGTGGACATGATTACCCGCAAGCCCTCCCGGGCAGCCGTGGAACGCTCCGATGTGTGCGCTGTGCCCGCAGCCTGTGTGATCGGGGAAGCGCTGGTAGCCTGGGAACTGGCCCGGGCCTGCCTGGAAAAGTGTGGGGGGGACAGCCTGGAAGAACTGAAGGATAACTGGAACCGCCACCTTTCCTACCTGAGAAAGGTATGAAAAAATATGAAAAAAAACATTGTCCTCATCGGCTTTATGGGGACCGGTAAAACAGCCGTAGGGCGGCGCCTGGCCCGGCGTCTCAAGCGCAAGTTTGTTGATACGGACACGGAAATTGAAAAGTTAACAGGAAAAACCGTCGCCCAGATTTTTGCCAGGGACGGGGCCACCCGTTTTCGCTCTGAGGAGGCCCTGCTGGTGAAGAAGCTGGCCCAGAAAGAGGGCCTGGTTATTTCCACCGGCGGCGGGCTGGTTTTAAACCCCGAAAACGTCCGCCTCCTGCGGGAAAACGGCATTATTATCGCCCTCACGGCCGATCCTGAGGTCATTTACAGAAGGGTAAGACGCAAAAGAAACCGGCCCCTTTTGCTAAAAGGTGATTTAATGGAAAGAATCCGGGAACTCCTGGAGGAGCGGAAGGGAGTCTACGATATAGCTGAGCTTACCCTCGATACAGGATTATGCAGTCTTGACGCCACGGTGGAAAAAATAATTAATTACCTGCTGGAAAGGAATCAGGTCTGATGAAAACTGTGCCGGTCAACCTGGGCACCCGGAGCTACACCATACATATCGGAGAGGGCCTCCTGGGCAAAATAGGAAAATTACTACAATTCTCCGGCTACGGCAAAACTGTCCTCCTGGTTTCGAATTTCCAGGTGTTCCAGCTTTACGGGGACATTGTCCAGTCCAGCCTGGAAAGCTGCGGTTTTGAAGTTGTGCCGGGGATTATCGAAACAGGTGAAGAACACAAAAACCTGGCCACTGCTGAAAAGCTTTACGATCTGGCCTATACCGCGGAACTTGACCGCCGCTGCGCCATCCTGGCCCTGGGCGGCGGAGTGGTAGGGGATGTGGCCGGCTTTGTGGCGGCTACATACCTGCGGGGCGTACCCTTCATTCAGTTGCCCACGACGCTCCTGGCCCAGGTGGACAGCAGTGTGGGGGGGAAGGTGGCCGTTAACCACCCCAGGGGTAAAAACATCATCGGTGCCTTTTACCAGCCCAGACTTGTCCTGGCGGATACCTCTGTCCTCCAAACGCTGCCTCCCCGGGAAATCAGATCCGGAATGGCCGAGGTTATCAAGTACGGCATAATCCGTTCTCCAGGTTTTTTTTCCTGGCTTGAACAAAACTTGTCCGGACTATTATCCGGAAAACCGGAACTCCTTTCCGAAGCCGTTCAGGAATCATGCCGCATTAAAGCCGGCGTTGTGGAGAAGGATGAAAACGACCAGGGCCTGCGGGCAATTCTAAACTTCGGCCACACCCTGGGACATGCTGTTGAATCCCTGACCGGGTATGGTGTTTTTAATCACGGGGAAGCGGTGGGGATGGGCATGGTCGCTGCAGCACGGCTGGCCGCAGACCTGGGCCTGCTGCCGGAGAAGGAGGCGGAACGGATCAGTGTTTTAATCCACCGGACCGGCCTGCCCGTTGAAGTTCCCGGGAACCTTCCAACGGATGCCCTTGTGGCTGCCATGCGCCAGGACAAAAAGGCCACAGCCGGCCGCCTGACCATGGTTTTGCCGGTGGAAATAGGAAGGGTGGAGGTTGTGCGGAACGTGCCGGAAACAGCTGTCCGGAAACTCCTGGACTCTTCCCGGCCATTTCCCGGGCACTCAACCGGCGAAAGGCAACCTGGCTCCACATAGTGTGGTTTAAAATCACGCTCTGCTTTTTTACAGAGTTCAGCAGAGAAGATTGCGGACAAGAAAAATCTGGACGGCTTTTTTAAAAAGTGCTAATGTTAGGTTAAAAAGTAGAAAAATGATAGAAGTCATAAGTAAGCTAATGCTCCTTAGTATAGCAGCGTTCCTTGCTTCATTTGCATCATGCTTTATCCCTTCTTATCCTAGCCTACAGTGAGTGAGTTTTATTTTGATTATTGCTGAACCCATCGTAACAGCCATATTCTTTTTCCTGGGCCTGGTGATCGGCAGTTTTTTAAATGTATGCATATACCGCCTGCCCAGGAACGAATCTGTTGTTATCACGCCTTCCCATTGCCCGGCCTGTGGAACCCGGATTAGAGCCAGGGACCTATTTCCGGTGCTCAGTTATATCTGGCTGAAAGGCCGCTGCCGCACCTGCAGCACAGCGATCAGCCCCCGGTACCCTTTAATCGAATTGCTCACCGGGCTGCTCTTTGCTGCAGCTTACGCCCATACCGGTTTGACGGCCCTGTTGTTGAAACAACTCTTTCTCATCGCAGTCCTTATTGTGGTATCCTTTATAGACCTGAAACACCTGATTATCCCCGACCGGGTCATTATCTTTTCCCTGGCCTGCGGCATCTTGCTGAACCTTGTAGCAGGAGATTTGAGCCTTTTATCCGCGTTCCTGGGTTTTTCGGCAGCAGCCGCCTTCCTGCTCGTTCCTGCCTTAATCTACCGGGGCGGAATGGGTGGAGGGGACATCAAACTTGCAGCCGTAATCGGCTTTTTCCTGGGCTGGCCCAATGGACTGCTGGCTATATTCCTGGGCTGCCTGCTGGGGGCTGTGACCGGGCTCATCCTTGTCCTGACCGGCCTTAAAGGGCGTAAGGACGCCATTCCCTTTGGCCCGTACCTGGCCCTGGGGACACTGCTGGCCATGTTTTTTGGCGACAAGTGGCTGGCCTGGTACCTGGGTTTATTCTAACTAATTGAACAGTTGAATTCTTCAGTCCTACCAGACATATGGTAAGGAACGGGGAGGGGCCACCAGCCGATGTTGCGCTCTCAAGATATGATCCTTAAAGCCGGTCCCCTCCGGCTACCTGGATTTCAAATATTAGGTTTTACGTGAGGTTTTAAAATGGCTAATAAAAAGCGACTGTGCCAGCTCCTGCTTGAAAAGGGGCTAATCACAGAGGAGGAACTGTCGGCAGCTTTACTGGAACAGTCCTTGACGGGTGAAAAGCTGGGACGCGTTCTGGTCAAGCTGAAAATGATCAGCGAGTCAACCTTAAACGAACTCCTGGGCATTAAGGAAATGAACCTGGGAGAAGCCATCGATAAACAGTTATTGAAGCTGATTCCTGAAGAATTAATCCGCAGGTATAAAGTAATTCCTGTTAAAAAAGATAAGAACCGCCTTTACGTAGCCATGGCCAACACACTGAATGTTATGGCCATCGACGATTTAAGGCTGGTTACTGGTCTTGACATCGAGCCACTGGTAGCCAGTGAGAAGGAAATCAACGCGCTCATTGAAAAGAACTTTGGCATTCCTGAAGTAGAGAAAGCCATGCAGGAACTGGGCATCGAGCAGGAGCCTGATGAGCCGGAGGAAGCAGAAGATGTCGTGGACGAGGCCCCGGTTATCCGGCTTGTTAATTCCATCATGATTAAAGCCTTCGATGAGGAAGCAAGTGATATTCACATTGAGCCCTTTAAACACGGCATCCGGGTACGTTACCGGGTTGACGGAATCCTGCGGGAGGTCATGACCCTGCCCCGCAAGATGCTACACCCCCTTGTTTCCCGGATCAAGGTCATGGCCAATATGGACATTGCCGAGCGACGGGTTCCCCAGGACGGGCGGGTTCCCTTAAAGCTGCAGGGGCGGGAGCTGGACTTGAGGATCTCCACCATACCCACAATTTTTGGGGAAAAAGTGTGTACCCGGGTCCTGTATAAAGAGAATATAAAAAAATTTACCCTGGACAAGCTTGGTTTCTCTAAGCACAACGAGGAGAGGTTCGTAAGTTTTCTCAATAACTCTTACGGCATGATCCTGGTTACCGGACCCACCGGCAGCGGAAAAACCACCACCCTGTACACCGCCCTGAACATGATGAATTCGGTGGAAAAAAACATCATTACAGTTGAAGATCCCGTGGAATACATTATTGAAGGCATCAACCAGGCCCAGATCAACGTCAAGGCGGGCATTACCTTCGCGACCTTTTTACGGACGATCCTGAGGCAGGACCCTGATATCATCATGATTGGCGAAATCCGCGATGCAGAGACTGCGGAAATAGCCATCCGGGCAGCCACCACCGGCCACCTGGTGCTCTCCACCCTGCACACCAACGACGCGCCGGGCGCCGTAAACAGGCTTGTGGATATGGGCATTGAGCCGTTCATGGTCGCCTCATCGGTGATCGGGGTCATCTCCCAGAGGCTTGTCCGGCGCATTTGCGTGCATTGCAAGCGCAGAACCACTCCCACCGAATTTGAGCGCGCCTTTGCCGGCCTTAAGCCCGGTGATATTGTTTACCACGGCACTGGCTGCGCAAAATGCAACCATACCGGGTTTCAAGGGCGGGTCGCTATCTATGAAGTGCTGACCGTTTCCAGCCTGCTCCAAAGGCTAATCCTGGAGCGCGCCTCCACCGAGGACTTGAGAAATGCGGCTATCCGGGAAGGCATGGTTACGCTGAAGGAAGACGGAATTCAAAAGGCCCTGGCGGGCCTGACCACGATTAAAGAAGTAATCCGTGCCGTATACAAGGAGGATAAACCGTGAAACTAGTCGACATTTTAACCCAGGCGGCAGAAATTGGTGTATCGGATGTCCATATTACGGTGAACACACCGCCGGTGTACCGCCTGCACGGTGTGCTCTACCCGCTGGATCACCCCGATTTTAAAAAGCGGCTAAAATTACTGGGCGACTGTGAATTTAAACCTCTTACTCCCGAGCAAACGGACGAAATGGCCCGGGAGATTATGAGCCCCGCCCAGTATGAAAAGTTCCACAAACAGGGCGAACTGGATTTTTCCTTTTCCTTGCCTGGAGTTACCAGGGTCAGGGTAAATGCTTTCAGGCAGAGGAACAGCACAGCCCTGGTCATGCGCCTGCTCAACTCCCGCATCCCAACCTTTAAGGAGCTTGGCCTGCCTGAGGTCCTGGCCCACCTGGCCAAAAAGCCCGACGGCCTGGTCCTGGTCACCGGACCCACCGGCAGCGGCAAGTCAACAACCCTGGCTGCCATGATAGACCTGGTCAACAGGGAAAAGAGAGTACATATCCTGACCCTGGAGGATCCCATCGAGTACCTGCACAACCACCAGCTTTCCCTGGTAAACCAGCGGGAAATCGGCACTGATACCGCTTCCTTCGCCATCGCCCTGCGGGCCGCCCTGCGGGAGGACCCGGATGTAATCCTGGTGGGGGAAATGCGTGACCTGGAAACAATCAGCATCGCCATCACCGCCGCAGAAACCGGCCACCTGGTACTGGGCACCCTGCACACATCCAGCGCCGCCGAAACCATCGACCGGATCATCGACGTTTTCCCGCCGGAACAACAGCAGCAGATCCGAATCCTGCTGGCCAATACGCTCCAGGGCATCGTTGCCCAGCAGTTGATCCCCAGGTTTGACCGGCCCGGCCGGGTGGTGGCCATGGAAATACTGGTGGCCACACCGGCCATCCGGAACCTGATCCGGGAAGGCAAGACCTATCAAATTCAAACGCAGCTGCAGACCGGCGCCAGGCACGGTATGCAGACCCTGGACATGTCGCTCAGACAACTTTACCAGAAAAGAATGATCAGCAGGGAAGAGGTTTTACACCGGGCCCGCGAACCTGAAAGCCTGCTTAAAACACTGGGGGGATAATGAATGGCTCAACTGTTTGCCTATAAGGCCAGAAACCTGTCCGGTAAATTGCTCACAGGAAAAATAGAAGCGGAAAGCCGGGAGGCTGCAATTGCCCAGTTGCGATACAAGAACTATTACGTTGTCCAAATCAACCCTGCACTGGATTTTAAACTTGACCTGGAAAAGCTGTTTAACTTGAAAATCAAGGTCAAGGACCTGGCTGTATTTTGCCGCCAGGCCGCAACCATGCTTGAAGCGGGTATTCCCCTCCTGCAATGCATTGGTATTCTAACCCAGCAAACAGAAAGCAAAAAACTACGTGAAATATTAAGAGCCGTAATCATGGATATAGAAAACGGTAAAAGCCTCAGTGAAGCGTTTAAAGTCCACCAGCGGTACCTGCCCGGCATTTTCATCGATATGCTCACGGCGGGAGAGGTCAGCGGCACACTGGACCAGGCCATGGAAAGGTTGGCCAACCAGTTCGAAAGGGACCATGCTTTTAAGGAAAAAATCAAATCAGCCATGACCTACCCCCTGGTCATCGGGGCCTTTGCCTTTCTGGCCATGGTTATCCTGCTGGTGGTTGTAGTACCTGTTTTCGTCGAAATCTTCGAACAGGTTGGGGCGGAGCTCCCCCTTCCGACCAGGATCATGCTCTGTGTCAGCAAAGCATGCACCAATTTCTGGTATCTCATCTTGCCTGCCCCCCTGTTAATCTACTTTGGCCTGAAGAGTTTTGCCGCTACGCAGAGGGGTAAGGTTATCACCGACCGTTTGCTCTTAAAACTGCCTATTTATGGAAATCTTACCCAAAAAACAATTACCGCCAGGTTTGCCCGCACCCTGGCCACTCTCTTGAAAAGCGGCATACCCTTGTTGCAATCATTGGAGACGGTGGAAAAGGTTGTGGGCAATACCCAGGTAACCAAAATTATCAAGGCACTAAGGGAAAATATCAAAGAAGGGGAAAGCATGTCGCCCATCCTGCTGAGCGCATCTTTTTTCCCGCCCATGGCCGTAAACATGATTGCCATCGGGGAAGAATCGGGCGCCCTGGACGCCCTCCTGGAAAAGGTAGCCATTTATTACGAGCAGGAAGTGGAAGCC
>LFSA01000143.1 GCA_001512635.1 Pelotomaculum sp. DTU098
ATGATGGGAGGTGTTATTTGGAAAGCGGTGACCAGGTGTTGCTGGTCGTGCTGGAGGGGCACCCTTACAGGTAATACGGCCCGGGGCTATACCCGCCGCAGCGACCTAATTACGATAACTACAGGAGGTTTACGAATATGGTTGTTGTCCCCACAGAACCAGTTTCCATTATGCCGGTAGGCGTGGTGGTTTCCGATTTCAAAGAATGCAGCCGTACCTATGACTATAATAAAGAAAGCATAATTTACATGCGGGAAGATCTTACCGACGCCCTGATCGGGGTTGAGTATTTTTCCCACATCCACGTGATTTATTATCAGCACCGCAGGGAAGACTGGTTCAAACTAATCGAATGGGAACAGAAAGAACCGCCCCTTACCATCCCCTTCGCCAGCGAGCCGGCTTGCCAGGGAGTCTACTCCACCCGGTCGCCGTCCCGCCCTTCGGCTATGGGTTCCTGCGTAGTAGAACTCCTCAAGTTGGAAGGAAATCGTCTTTATGTCAAAGGATTGGATGCCATTGACGGCACGCCGGTCCTGGATATTAAAATTTATATTCCCCACTATGACGCTTTTCCCCTGGCGGAAACACCGCTGAACTGGTGTATGAGTCATGAATTGATTACCACCTCCCGGCATTTTCACTGGGATACCGTCAACGTTAGCCTAACCCTGGGACTCAGGACCGGGGCCAAAGCGCTGCAGGTCCTGGGCATCTCCCGCGGCGAGGCGGTCCGGGCGACAGTGGTCGGCGGGCATTTCTTTGCCCAGGGGATCGAGGGGGCCACCGGCTGCAGTGTGCTGCGGGGCAATTTTTCTTTCGAAGAGCTCCGTACCTCGCCGAAACAGTGGAAGCTTATTCTCACGGGAAAAGATTGTGAAGTGGAGATTAGGCTCAACGATCATATTTACGCCAGTGCCGCTGAAGTGTTGGAGGTCGGCGAGCAGGTACTGTTCGCATCGGTGCAGCTAAGGGAAAACCCGCAGCGGTGAGAACTGACATGACATATTTGTTAGCGGTCTTCTCCTCCGTGCATCAAGTGAACCGTATGAAAAATGTATTGAATAAAGACGGCCGGTATTTCGGCATGATCCGCGCCCCTCACGCCGTATTTCTCGGGGGGTGCGGATTCGCCCTGCGCTTTGAGGAGAGCGGGCGCCCGTTGGTAGAGCAGGCGGCGCTGGAATTAGGGATTGCCATCAATGGTATTTTCAAAGAGGGAAAAGAGGAAAACGGGAGCAAGGTATACGTCCGAATTCAATGAATAATGAGGTGCATTGGCATGGTATACCTTGATAATGCGGCCACTTCATGGCCCAAGCCCGAAGCTGTGTACCGGGCCATGGTCGAATTCACCAAAGTAAACGGGGCCAACCCCGGGCGAAGCGGCCACCGGATGGCCGTGCGGGCCAGCGAGAAAGTAATGGAATGCAGGGAAAACCTGGCCAGGTTGTTCAGCATCCCGGACCCGTTGCGGATTGTCTTCACAAGCAACGGCACCGAAGCCGTCAACCTGGCTTTGAAGGGGTTGCTGAGGCCCGGCGACCATGTGCTCCTGTCCGGCATGGAGCACAATGCGGTGGTGCGCCCCCTGAAAAAACTGGAATCCGCCGGCGTGGAGCTTTCGGTGCTCAAAACGGACCCGGAGGGGAGAGTCGACAGCGCGGACATAGCCGTGAAGGTGAGGCCCAACACAAAACTGCTGGTTGTCACCCACGCCTCCAACGTGACGGGTACGGTTAACGATTTGCTCTCCCTGGGGCGACTGGCCAAAGAGCATAACATCGTTTTTATGGTAGACGCCGCCCAGACGGCCGGGAACACGCCCATCCACGTGGGTGAAGCGCAGATTGATTTACTTGCTTTTCCGGGGCACAAGGGTCTCCTGGGACCGCAGGGCACCGGCGGCCTGTATGTGGGCGAGGGGATAACCCTGGACACATTGAAGGAAGGGGGGACGGGCAGCCTTTCCGAAAGCCTGGACCAGCCGGATTTTTTGCCGGACCGCTATGAGAGCGGGACCTTGAATACGCCCGGCATCGCCGGCCTGAATGAAGGGATCAAATTCATCCTGAACACGGGTATCGACTGTATCCAGGAGCATGAAAAACAGCTGACCCGCCTCATGCTGGAGGGGCTGGCTGAAATAAACAAGGTAAAGCTGTACGGCAGCGGCGATATGGAACACAGGACCGGCGTCATATCCATCACCGTCGGACAAATGGACTGCCACGAGGTATGCGACGAACTGGACAAAAAATATGGTATCGCTGCCAGAGGGGGTTTGCATTGCGCCTGCCTGGCCCATAAAACTCTGGGGACACTCGGGTCGGGTACGATCAGGTTCAGTGTCGGTTTTTTCAACACCTGCGGAGATATTGATCGAGCGCTGGCGGCCATCAGAGAAATTGCCGGGACTTGAGGCAACCGCCGGCTGCGGGTATTGGTGATAAAGGGAGGCGCAGACCCCCGGGGGGCGGGCCCTTTCATTTTTCCCGGCTGACTTGAGGAGTGAGAAACTTGGGCTTAAGGCAAAAATTTTTTGATCAGTTTTCTCTTTACGATTTAATCGTCATCGCCATGGTGTCCGCCCTGGGCATAGCCACCAAACCAATCATTGTCCCCCTGGCCCATATCATTACCGGGCCGCTCTTTATCCCTTCGGGCGCCGTGTCGGGTGGTTTTTATATGATGTGGCTGGTCCTTGGTTACGGTATCACCGGCAAACGGTGGACCATGACCCTGGTGAGCTTTGTCCAGGCCATCCAGGTCACGGCCACCGGCATCGTGGGCTCACACGGGGCGCTGAGTCTGTTCACTTATACAGCGCCGGGCATTCTGGCCGATTTGGGCCTTCTGCTTATAGGTCACCGGGTTTGCTGCCTGCCTTGCGCCTTTCTGGCGGGTATGCTGGCCAACATGACCGGCACCATTATGGTGAACTTTGTATATTTCCGCCTGCCGGTAATCCCCCTGGTTTTGAGCGTCAGCGCGGCGTGTCTGTCCGGCGGGTTGGGCGGTCTTTTGGCTTTTCAAATTTTGCGGCAGATTAGGAAACTGCAGAAAGGAGAAAGGGATCCGGACGCGAGGGAAGGGAAGGATGAGGCCGGAAGCTTTCCCGGTGATCAGTAAGAAAGGCCGGAAATTTTCTATAGAAGGCAGATCTGTTTTTGTAATCCGCCTCATTTCCTATCCTCCTGTCCGATGCAGTGGACGCCGGTAAGACTTTCCTTATTGCGCTCAAGGTGAAGAGGGATATGGAATAATTGCTATTATCAAGTGATTACTGTAGCCAGTCCGGGGAAAATCGGGCTGAGCTTTACCTGGTTTATTAGTTGAGAGAGCAGTACCGGTGTGTTGAAACAAAAGTATTCCAGCTACAAGCTGCGGGAACAGGCTGAACAATGTAATGTTTGTAAAAAAATTTAATGTTTAGCTGGAGGTGTAAGTAGTGAATTTTGCGGAAAAGCTGCAGAAAAACAAGATATTCTTAGGCGTAGTGGTTTTATTACTTTGCGCAGGTTTGGTTTTTGCCGCTCAGCCGGTTACCAATGCCGGCGTCGATCCAGCCAATAACGGCAATGACTTGGGCATTTTGACGCCAGCGGAAACCGGGTTGGTCATAGGAGGAGAGGGGATAACCAGGGGACTGGGTTTCCAGCAAAACTTTTATTATCTAAGCAAAGCCGAACTGGATGCCATGAAAGTGGATGCCGGGCTCATTCCTTCTGCATTGGGCGGAAGCGCAGCCTGGCAGGAGGATGTCCTTTATTCTTCTTTTGACGATCACGGCACACCAAATTATATTTACAGGGCTGTTTCCGGTCTGAACTTGAGAACTGCTCTGACTTCTTTGGGTGTCAAAATCAATAAGGCTGTCAATTTGGAGGCTAAGGCTACTGATGGTTATACCAAAGTAATAAATGATGCCTTTGGTTTTGATACTCCAAGGAGATACTATGCACCCGATGGTACGGCCGGTGATGTGGTGGATCCTCTCCTGGCGTTTTATGAAACAAAGGTTTCCACCGACGCTCCTGATGAAAATACAATAGTACCTACGGAAGCCGGGACAAATGTTAAGGACTATCCTTTGTTTGTCTTTGGACAGACTGAAGCTAATGATCATACCGGTTGCAGTTTCGTCAAAAATACTATAAAAATCAGGTTGGGATTAGATAGCCCCGTCTTTACCTTGACGGTTGGGGATACCACAAAAAGTATTTCTCTTTCCGATCTGTTGCTTTTAGGAGTATATGAAACTTCTTATTCCTACGTTCAAAATGATATTGTCAATACCCATGAACTGAAGGGTATTCCCCTGGATAAACTACTGGCTTATTGGGATATTACCCTTGACGAAGGGCAAACCTTGACTATGAACGTCGATGATGGGGCCGGGGAATATGCTTATACCTCCCGCACAATTGCTCCAGAAGAAGTAAACAGGTGCTTTTTGGCTTATGAAGCTGTCGGTTCTGATGGAAGCAGTGTGGGTAATGCCACTCCTCTGCGCTTGTATTGCCCGGGAGAATTCGGCAATGAGGTTTTGATCAAAAATGTAGTAGGCGCTTCTGTCCCTGCTGGTACCGGGAATGATCCGGGCGAAAAAGTGGCATATACGGTCTATAATTATCAGACCAAAAGCCGTGACACAGAGCCTGATTTGCCGGTGCCTAATGCGCCATGGGACAGCAAGACTTTTTATGGTGACGTAGGAAGCCAGGTGACCGTAAATGCTGTGGAGATTCCCGGCTGGGTGCCTACCGTGCAATCGCAAACCATAACGCTGGATGCCGACAGCGATAGGAATAGGGTCGTATTCCGCTACGGTATCAATGCCGGCTTGTTAATTGCAGGTAACGGCCTGGATAAAGACATTTATTACAGTCCCACTGAACTCAGGGAGTTGGCTAACGATAGTGGAAATATTACCCGTTATTATTCCGGCATGAAAAAAGGCGGGATACCATCCGTTATCGTCGGGAGTGGTAAAGACCTTGTCTCTTTGCTTAACGAGGCAGGTATTACTGCCACCCAGGGACAGATAACCATCAGATGCACTGCAACCGACGGCTATGTTTCCTCAATAAAGTATGATCTGACTAACTCTAAATTTGTACCGCAAGGCTATTATTTCCCTAATATTTTCTACGCTTCTAAGGAAGGTAAAACAGAAGTTAATCCCATGCTGGCGTTCTATCAATTACATTATGACCAGGAGAGCGGCATGCCTGCACCTGCGGTGCCCACCCCTGATAATCTGCCTGAGTTGACCGCTTGGGACGCTGTAGTGGATTTCCCCCATCCTACGATCATGATCGGGCAGTCATTCGTAGATGAATTCAATGTCATGAATTTCGCTAAAATGCTCTTTGCCGTGGAACTGGATCCGCAGCAGGTACTGCAGGTTGATTGGCTCGACAGCGGGGCAGTGAAGACCAAACAAGCCACTTTAGCCAATATTATCATCAATGGTCTGGAAAACTGCGAAGTAAACGGGATAACTTACCAGGGTATTAAGCTTGATCGCTTGCTGGAATCCTGGAGTATTCCCGTAGTAGCAGGTGAGCAAATTCAAGTTCTGAATAAATCCGGCCAAATTCAGACAGCGATACCTGCAGAGAATAAAGGCAATTACCTGGTGGCTATTAATATCTCCGCTAAACAAATAGAACGGAATAACCCGGTTTCTTTAGTGAATCTTGATACCGGCGCTATACTGGAATTGAGCAGTTTAAATATTGGTGTTGATGCAGGTCCGGGCAAGAAAGCACCGGGCGGAGATATCGCCAACTCGGTATTTTATTTGGCGGTGAATGATGGTAACGGAGATACCAAGTATTACTACTACACCAGGGAAGAATTAGAAGCGCTGGAAACAGAAGAGGCTTATTATTACAATGATCATAGCGTTAAAAAGACCGTCACCGCAAAGGGGGCCTTACTGAGCACCTTGCTGGACAACATTACAGGAGTAACGATTACTCCCGATATGATCGTCCAGTATGCGGAAGAGGACGGTTATCACGCTGCGCCGAACGAGACGGTGCCTGATTCCTATTATAAAGATACGGTTGAGAGCTTGACCAAACCCACTTTTTGGGGTAGCGGCAGTACAAAATTACCGACGCGCACAATCATCAGTTATTTGATTCACGAGGAATATGACAATCCGGATGAATTCAATGTCAATGACCCACCGGGGGTATATAAAGACGCCGACAATAACAGCGGTTATCTGAGAGCCTACCGGGAAACCGGATCAGGGCAAGATGACGCCAATATCGGTAACGCCAATGCCACAGTCATTAAATATCTGTTGGGTGTGGCCGTAAGCAAAGACGGCAAGTTGCTTTCCGGAAAAGACGGGTGTACCGTGCATTGCGTCAGCGACAAGAACGATACCTTCAAAGTGAGAGACGATATTGTCTACAAGGGTCTGGTACCCGGCATGCAATACGCCGTGCGGGCTCCGCAGGTAGTCAATGCCAAGCTGGCAGCCGGGGAGGATGCCGCGCAGGTCATCACTGTGGGCGAAGGTACAGAGCAGATTGTAACTTTTAAGTACACGGAAGAGCCGTATTTCTATGTTAAAAACAGCACCACCGGCGAAGTGACCAACTATACTTATACTGATTTATTAAAAATAGGCACCCAGGTGCCCGAACCAAGCACACCGCCTTACGGTTACCAAAAGCCCATGTATTACAGGTACAACGGAGTTCACCTCAATACTTTGACCGAAAAGATCAAAAACATTACCTCCGTGGAACTGGTAGCCAAGGATGGCAGTAAAATCAGCATACCGGTTGCTGAGCTGGGTAATTATTTTGTAGCCTACAATCGTACTCAATCTAAGAGCAGCACCAATATACCGGAGGGAAAACGGGTCACAATCTCTTATCCTGACGCCAGGGTGATTTTGCCCGCTACGGGTGAAAACGTTACGGGCGCAGATCCTACCGATTACACTCCCGCCGGTAAGGATGTGGACGTTGCGGTAGAGGCAGCTGAAGGTGTTATCATTAAGACAACCAAGAGCAGCACTGGCGGCGGCGGTGGCGGCGGTGGCGGCGGTGGCTTCATCAGTAGTCCGCCAACAGTGAGCAAACCGGAGCAGAAAAGCGATGATGTGCAGGTATCCGGAAGCACAATTGTACCCGCCCTTACCTACGGTGACAAAGAAGTAGAAGCCACGGTCACAGCAGACCAAATCAAAACCGCTGTTAAGAATGCCGGTAAGGGCAGCGTTGGTATTGAAATCAGCGCTCCGCCAGCCACTGAATCAATCGTATGTGCTATTCCCAAAGAGGGGGTAGAAGCCCTGGTAAAAGGCGGCAGCGGGTCCCTGATGCTTAATACTTCGCTGGCCAATATAGCTTTTGATCAGGACACGATAGCAGCCTGGAAGGATCTGGCCGGAGACATCAAGCTTTCCCTGGGTAAAGCTGACCGAGACAGCCTGTCCCCAGAGGCCAGGAAGATCATTGGCAACAGGCCGGTTTATGAATTCTCCGCTAGAGCAGGCGGCAAAAGCATAACAGAATGTGGCGGCAACATGACCATTTCCTTGCCTTATACCAAGGCTGCCGGGGAAAATAGCAGCAATATCGCTATTTATTATCTGGGCAGCAATGGCAGTCCCCAACTGGTCAAAAACTGTGTTTATAATGACACTAAAGGCGTAATCACCTTTGTGACCGGCCGATTCTCAGCCTATGGCGTGGGCTATGCGGAATGTGAATTTGCTGATACGAAGAACCACTGGGCCAAAGACAGTATTAACTTTGTTACCTCAAGGCAATTGTTCCAGGGTACGAGAAAAGATACATTCTCTCCGGACATTGCTATGACCCGGGGTATGCTGGTAACTGTGCTGGGCAGGTTTAGTGGCGCTGATGCCGAAGCCAGAGCTTCCTTCTCCGATGTTTCCGCTGATGCCTATTATGCCCCCTATGTGGCATGGGCGGCAGAAAACGGAATTGTCAAAGGCATCGGTAATAACCTGTTCGCTCCTGATGACAATGTTACCAGGGAACAAATGGCCGTTATCCTGGATAATTATTGTACTTTTGCCGGCATTGAGTTTGCTTCACCAGGTAGGGCAGCTAATTTTGCCGACAGCAGCTCAATTAGTTCCTGGGCTGTAGCAGGCGTACAAAACATGCAAAAAGCCGGTATAATCAGCGGTAAAGAAAACAATATTTTCGACCCCAAAGGGAATGCCACCAGGGCCGAAGTAAGCACCATGCTGCATAGATTTATCATAAACAGCATTGGTTCTCTTAACCAGGATCTAATCCCGGCAGATGAGAGCGTTAAGGACACTTCCAGCAACAGTGATAATAAAAGCAGCAGTAAAGGCAGTGGTAGTAAAAGTAGCGGAAATAAGAGCAGCAATAATGAAGGTAGCAATGACGATACACCTTATTTGACGATCAGTGGCTCCCAGCTGGCGGAACCTGTCAAGATCAGTCTTAGTGATATGCAGAAAATGGGTCTGCGAACCTTTACTTTTACAGGCAGGAATAAAGAGTTTGACAACGCGCGGCAAACTATCGCGATTACAGGGGTGACTTTAGCTGATCTTTTAGCGGCGGCAGGCGTGAGTGGCAACGCGGCTACGATGAAAGTGCTATGTTCCGATGGCTATGTAAAAGTCTATGATTTACAGAGCCTGTTGAGCGGTGCTTACAGCTATGCTAATAGTGACGAGGGTGAACCAGTGCCGGCGATGATCGCGGTCCAGGAAAACGGCGCCTATTATAATCAGAGAGAAGGGAATCCTTTCCGGCTGGTCATGGGGCAGGCCGATTGGGACAACGATGAGACCAAAGACTTTAATATGCAAAATTGGAGTAAAAACATCAAGGAGCTTGTAATTGATTAGTGTTCTGTAAACACCTTGGTTTTAGCCAAAAGGTCTGATGAGGGAAGGTGAATTTCACCTTCCCCCAACAGCATTTTGCCCCCTTGATTTGTCCTATTTAAGTGCTGGTGTGAGGAAAACTATGACGAGCTTTCGTCCCGGCAAAGAAAAGCGAAAGCCTGGAAAGGAACTATGATGAAAAAAGTAATTTATCATCTTGGTTTGATTTTGGCGATGCTTTGTTTGGTGACCGGTTGCGGCGGTGCTGCCAATACTGGTGTCGTTGATGCACCGGCGCATGATGTAGCCCGGTCCCAGATGGAAGCGATGAATGAAGAAAACAATAATAACAATAATAATGAGGTTGCAAGCGCTGCGGCTGGC
>LFSA01000128.1 GCA_001512635.1 Pelotomaculum sp. DTU098
AATCTTCTATCAACCTGCGGCGGTATACCATCCTTATCCATGGCCAGGGCTATAAGGGGAACCTGGTGTTGGGAAGCAAGATCGATAATCTCCTTGGAGCTGCCGGTAAGCTCCCCGTTAATGGAATTGAGCATCCACGGGCTCCGGCCGGCCAGGTGCCCGGCAGCATGTTGGAGAATTTCAGGGCCTGCCGCATCCAGGACAAGGGCCTTCTCCGTACACTCCAGCGCCACATCTATCAGCCAGCACAGATCATCTTTCTCCTGCTGAATATCTCCAGAACCCGTTCCGGCATTCAGGTCAATATAATGTGCTCCCGCGGCTTCCTGGCTGACAATCTCATCCCTGATCACAGCGGTATCTTTCTGCTCAATGGCCTCCCTGATCCGCTTTCTTGTCGCATTCACTCGTTCACCAATAATAATCATCTACCTGCTCCTTTCGAAGCTTTGCTTTCTCTCCGCTTACCTTCTGAGGATTACCTTCTGAGCTTCTCTTTAATGGCAAGGTATCTCTTTGGTTCTTCTTTAAGAATAGCGGTAACAATCTCGTGCGCCCGCCGGTCAACAGTGGGGTGCCCTTCCGCGATCCATACGGCACGTTGCAGGCGGTCACTGAGCAAGGGCTGATAA
>LFSA01000084.1 GCA_001512635.1 Pelotomaculum sp. DTU098
GCCCAGGCGCAGGCTCCCTATCCTGCCTTTTATGGCGGGCTGCTCAAGGACACAGCCGGTAATGATGTGGCCTGGGATGCCGTATATGGCTATATGAACGGCGAACTGAGGGGGGAGTTATACAAGGAGGACCTGCGGCCCGAGGATTATAATGCCGGTGAGTACGGCATGCCCTATAACGATCTGGTCTGGGTGAAGCACCTGGTGGTGCACTGCCTGGAAAGCGAGGGTCTTGCCGGCTGCAACAATAAGCCGGTAACCTTCAAGGTGGAGGTGGACGGCGTGGTTTATGATGCCGTATCCAATCCCTCACCCGTGTTGTGGAAATCCCATGACGTGAGACAAGTTGACCTGACCATAGCAATGTCAAACCCCACGGGTCTGGAAGGTACTGTTTTGCTGGACGGGAAAGCCGACCACCAGGGTACTGTGGTCAAGGTAACCCAGGGTTCAACTGTAAAGACGGTGACAACTTCATCTAACGGCAGTTACCAGGTCACCGGTTTGGCCCCCGGCAGCTGCACTGTAGAATATGATAATGAAAATGCAAGATGGAAAAAAGTAACTAAAAACGCCACGATCATATCCGACCAGATGATTCAAATGCCCCTGGTGACCCTTTATATCGGGGACATGAACTCCGACAATATGATTAATTTGCAGGACCTCCTGTGGATGTCCCGGCACATCGGCAAAAATTCGACTTCCGCGGACTGGTCGACTGCCAGGTACGCCGATGTGAACGGCGATAATGCCGTTAATATCCTGGACCTTATTAAGGTCAATCAGAATATCGGGTTATAGCGCAAAAATCATGGACGGGGTTGTACCCGCTTCTTATCACCAGGGCCAGTCCACCCGCGTATGTAATACTTGAATTAGACCCGCGATGCTCTAAAATGCAGGAGACGCTCCGGAACAGTTTCGGAGAGAGTGTTTGTAGCTATATCCTATCAGTTTTCCCTATAGAATTACGCCGCTGACATACCCCGTGCAAATAGAAGAATGACAGCTCAGGCGCCGGAGCCTTGCCTGCCGGGTTGAAGCCGGTTTTGGTGATATCGCCGGCTCTGAAGAGTATATATTGATAAATAAATAAAAGCTGTTGATAGACGGTTCGAAGCGATTTTTTCTTCGGAATAAAGTGTTTTTCAGTATAATTTTGGTCCGGGATTTTTATAGCTTGACAGGATTTTATTGGTTTTTGACGAAGTTCATATTCTACTGAGGGAAATAAAAATGTTTACATAAAGGGGGGCTGTACACTAATTTGGACGGTGAGATGTTCCCGGAAGAGTGTCGGGATGAAGCGGTCTTTCAGGGATCTTTTAGTGGAGGAGGGAGAAGATGTTTAATAAAAAGGCAAAGCTGTTCTTTAGTATAGGATTAATGGCCGTTTTATGCCTGGCAGTTCCTGCCCTGGCCGGTGCGGCGACAGTGGCCCCCGTTGCCCCGCAAACGGTATCAGTTAATCAGCAGTTTGACGTGGATATAGTTATTAGCGGCAACACGACCACTATAGGCGCTATGGACTTCAGGCTGGATTTCGATAAAGCAAAGTTGCAGGTTATTGACTACAAAATTGGCAACTTTTTGCATCAGAGCATTGTTCCCGCCGTTTCGGGAGCGGACGAAACCACGTGTATCAACTGGGCCAATAACACCGGTGTTGTTGGAGCCGGTTTGCAGGGTTCCAATAACAGCAGTACAGGGACAGTGCTGACTGTAACTTTTAAAGCGCTGAGCACGGGGACCACCAGTCTGAACATTGCCTCATCGAGCCTGAAGCCTGCCAGCCAGAGCACAGTGGTGAGCGCCGGCACTTCATCAACTACTATCATCATAGAAGAGGCAAGCGCATCAATTATCGGAGACTTTAATGAAGATGAAAATGTGGACTTTGAAGATTTAATGATCTTTGCCTCGGCCTGGGGCAAAACATCCAGCGACACCGGCTGGTCTCAGGCTGTTGCGGGATACACCAACTCACCTTACAACCGTTGTGACATTGCCCCGGCCCAGGGCAATTACCCCAATATGACAATACAGCCGGACGGCGAGGTGAATTTTGAGGATCTGATGATCTTCACCATGGCGTGGAACTACGCCGTATCCCATTAAGGGTAAAAACCAAGTGTGAACATAATAAATATCTGTCTTATACGTCTTCCTGCCGAACCGGGCTGGTGGCAGGAGACGTCTTAGGATTAGAGGGAGTGATGCGGGAAGGATTTGTAAGATTAAAATAACGACACAATGTTTAGTGCTAATTAGGAGGTGTGTTGATGAACAAATCAGTACTTGATCTGACGTCCAAATGGAAGATCGTTGTGGCGGCCTTTGTGTTTTTATGCCTGTTTGCAGTACCCTTTGCCGGAGGTACCGCCACAGCCGAGGCGCAAACGGTTTTGAAAGTAGAACCCGGACAGGTTACGGACTGCACTCTGCCTGTAACAGTTTCAATTGAAGGGCTACCCCAGGGCCAGGCGGTTAACGGCTTTAACTTGAAAGTGGCTTATGATCCCGCTCTATTGCAATATCAAAGCAACCAGTCCGGCAGTTTTGCAGATGGTT
>LFSA01000021.1 GCA_001512635.1 Pelotomaculum sp. DTU098
ATCATCTTTGACAGCCATTCGGGGATCGGGAGACTTACCCACAAACTCTTGACACAGTCATATAAAGAACCTTTCTTGCCTGACTGCTCCTTTAATGTTATAATGGTTGACGCAGTAATAAATCAAGCTAATTTTACGGGGGTGGATGGTGCCTGGTGGTGCTCCTGGTCTTCAAAACCAGTCGCGGGGCAGTGCTCCTGTCCTGGGTGGGTTCGATTCCCACGCACTCCCGCCAGAAAAATCAAAGCTTCCGGAATTCCGGAAGCTTTTTTGTTTTGGGTACCGTATTGCACCACCATTGGTTTATGCACCGGGCCCTTGAGACAGCGATGAAATGTCAGCTTATTGGGCGCAATATCTACGATGGGTCAAAAACCATGATTGTGATCCAGCACCTTTAATATTTAAAAACCAGGCCGGCACCCCTGTATAATATTTCGGGATCAGGGTAGCCACGGACAAACAACAAATAAGCCCGAAGAATTCATGACCGCCGGGCATTACCCTAATAGCATGTTTTATTCTTTGATTAAGTACATTTTCGTAACACTGTCTTACTGTATTAACAGTGGATTGCTTCAATATAGATACATGATCCACACAGTCTCTTAATTAATACTCCACATTTGCTAATGTCTTGCTAATGTCCAAAATGCATGTTTATTCCTGGTGCCAGCCCTCTTCACCTATTAGGGGCACGAAGACCACTTCCCCCAGTTTTTCCTCCGAGAAGCTGCCGTCTTCATTACGCCGGACCAGTAACAACTCCTGGCATTGCCTGTCACCGGCGGGAATAACCAGGCGCCCGCCCGGTTTTAGCTGATTGCACAGTGATTCCGGTACCCCAGGCGCACCGGCTGATACAAGGATACCATCGAAGGGAGCTTCTTCCGGCCACCCCTTAGTTCCGTCACCGACCCGGGTGATTATATTCCTGTAATCCAGGGCTTTAAAAACCTCCTGTGCTTTGGCAGCCAGGCTCGCATGACGTTCGATGGTATAGACTTTTGAAACAATTTGTGCCAGAACAGCCGCTGCATAGCCGGAGCCAGTTCCTATTTCCAAAACCTTATTCCCCGGAGAAGGTTCCAGGAGTTCAGCCATGAGCGCAACAATGTAAGGCTGGCTAATTGTTTGCCCTTCTCCGATGGGCAGAGGTCCGTCAAGATAGGCATATTTCTGCATATTGGCAGGAACAAAACAGTGGCGGGGTACAGTAAGCATGCTTTTAAGAACAGTCTCATTTTTGATACCGCGAAGCTTAAGCTGGTTTTCAACCATAAGACGGCGTTCTATTAACCACTTATCAGAGTTTTTGAAATCAAACACCCCCCTGTTTGTTCCTATATGATTAATTCCTTCTTTATTCCTGGCTATTCTGGAAAACCTTGATTTTTCCTGCCATAATCCCAAAGAACTAATCAACCTCTTCAGCAGCAAGAGCGAAATCCCCAATATTAAAATCCCAAATATTATATGGAAAAGCGACATAAATTCTTAACCCCTTTTGACAAAATACTGCCTATTGACTGGTTAATGATAAATCCATAATTTTAAAGTGAGGGTAATCTTATTTTGAACCTGTTAAAATCGACCTGACCATAGATGGCGGAAAGTGATAAGCGATTATTTTACGAAAGTGAGCCAGTTAGTACAGGTGGTAGATGAGTCTGATTTAGCTAAGGAAATAAAGGGAAATTAGCCAAACCTCTTCTCTATGTCCAAACCTCTTTTAATAAGGGAGTCCGGAAACAAATGGGTTTCCAAATTACAACCAAAAGCTCAGGAGAAAAAGTAAATATAAAATTCAACTTTAAAATAACCAAACTACAGAGGGTCCCTGGTTATACTTCAAGGCTAAGGGGTTCTCTGTTAATTTATTTAAATTTATTTTAGATTTCCTCTCTCCTGCAGTGGCAAAAACTAACCCTGCGGGAAGTCCCTGTGATATATTAAAAGAATAGAAGTATGGTCCGGCGTAGAAAATATAGAAGTTAGTTGCAAAACCATTATTGATTATATTACGATGGGGTAAATGTTAACAGGGGGAAATAATGGTGCTCGATCCGGTTGCCATTCAAATAGGACCTATAACCATCTACTGGTACGGGGTTATTATAACTTCCGCCTTCGTCGTGGGAACAGCCCTGGCTTATTACAACGCATCCCGCCAGGGTATTAATCCCGAACATATCTTAAATATGTTGATCTTGATTATACCTGCGGCAATTATTATGGCCAGGCTTTACTATGTATTTTTTAACTGGGATTATTATAAACTCAATCCCCTGGAGATATTTGCCACCTGGCATGGTGGTCTGGCCATTCACGGGGGTCTACTGGGAGGCTTTCTTGCCGGCTATTTTTACGTGCGCAAACATAAACTCGATTTTTGGAAACTCAGTGATATCTTTGCACCCAGTATCATTCTAGGCCAGGCCATAGGGCGGTGGGGCAACTTCATGAACCAGGAGGCTTACGGTGGCCCGGTAACATTGGAATACATCAGCCGCTTTCCGGATTTCATCCAAAATCAAATGTTCATTAACGGACAGTATCACCACCCTACTTTTTTATACGAATCCGTCTGGAACCTGCTTGTCTTTGCCTTTTTAATGGTTTTAATCCGGCGAAGCCATATCCCAGGCCAGATTTTTCTATCATATCTGGCCCTGTATTCCGCCGGCCGGTTTTTTATTGAGGGGTTACGCATGGACAGTCTGTACCTGGGACCATTCAGGGTTGCTCAACTGGTAAGTCTCGTTTTAATTGCTACTGCGGTTACACTATACCTGAGACTGAAACGGCTTAAGGAAAAGTGATCCACAGGATAGGAATACGGCCTGTAACAGAACTCTCCTTATAAACATATTATAGAAAAAAAGTTTATATAAGGAGGGTCGAACTTTATGGCGTTTGGCACCGGAGGAGGCGTGGGCGGCGGTATATCCGCTTCCTTTAGCTTAAATTTCTTCTTCACGTTCTTCATCATCATAATTATCATCTTCTTCCTTTTTGGCTTCATTTAAAACAACATGATAATTAACGGGGCGGTTATTAGTAACTGCCCCGTTTTCTTTAGTAATAAAACGTTTATTATTCCCTTGCACTTGATATTCCCCTGTATTGGTGCATCTAAGCTTCTCTAGATTAATACCGCTTAAGGACCATACCCCGGCGTCTTTAAACGGCTCTTCCCGTGTCCATATTCCCATTGACACAATAAATATTCTGTGTTATTTTATGGTGTATTCTGATTAAATGTCAGAATACTTAATATTAGTATTCTAAGCATTTAGCGGTGGTTTTCGTGAATTACCAGGAAGCTGAAGAATTACATGATTTATTGTTTACCTTTTTTGGTATCTTTCACGAAAAATTTCTATCCCGTTATCGACGTTATTATGAATGCTTACCCATGCTCAAGAAGAATCATGTGAAGATTATCAGTGTATTATATCAGCATAAACACCTGATCCCAACCGAAATCGGCAGATTACTGGATATCGAGAGAGGCAGCCTGACGGCACTGATCGACCAGTTGGAAGAAATGGGTCTGGTTAAGCGCTGTAATGATCCCATGGACAGGCGAAAGTCACTGATCTCTCTCACTCCTGCCGGAAGATGTGAAATGAATAAAATCATGGATAACTATATCCAGAACTTAAGTCTTTTTTTCCAGGACGTCGACCCCGGGGAATTAAAACAGTTTACCGAAAGCTTGCGTTTTGCAGTGGAATTTATGAAAAAACTACAGGTGGGCTAACATGAATAACAGCTTGGAAATGCGCGATCAGAACATCAACAAACTGCTGTGGAAATTTTCCCTGCCTGCTATCATAGCAATGCTCGTCAACGCACTATATAACATAGTGGACAGGATCTTCGTGGGGCGTGGAATCGGCTCGATAGCCATTGCGGCAACAACCGTAGCTTTCCCGCTCATGATTATTCTCCTGGCTGTTTCTATTTTAATCGGTATAGGCGCCACTGCTTTAATTTCAATCCGGCTGGGGCAACAGAAAATAGAAGAAGCAGAAAAAGTGGCCGGTAACGGCGCAGTAATGTTAGTTATCTTGCCGTTAATTATAACAATAATCTATCTGCTCTTCCCCGAGCCGATCCTGGTGTTCTTCGGGGCAAGCCCGGAGGTTTTACCCTACGCCCTGGATTTCGTCCAAATAATAATGCTGGGATCTGTTTTTGGTTCCCTCGGTATGGGTATGAACAACTTTATCAGGGCGGAGGGCAATCCCAGGCTGTCCATGCTGACTCAAGTCACCGGCGCCTTAATAAACTGTGTTTTAAATTATATTTTCATTTTTAAACTGGGACTGGGAATCAAAGGTTCGGCTTTAGCTACTGTTTCCGGTCAATTTATTTCATCAATCTGGGTGTTGAGTTATTACCTGTCTGGCCGTAGCGTGGTCAAAATCAGGTTGAAAAACCTTAAGCTGCAGCTGCCGATCCTTCTCAGTATTGTCTCCATCGGCTTTGCTCCCTTTGGTATGCAAATAGCCCACAGTATCCAGCAATCCATTTTAAACAAAACCCTCCTGGTTTATGGCGGGGACCTGGCTCTTTCGGCCGTGGGCATTATGATGAGTATAGCCGCCCTAATGTTCATGCCTATTGTGGGACTCAGTCAAGGGGCCCAGCCCCTTATCGGTTATAACTACGGCGCCCGGCAATACCACAGGGTTAAAGAAACCTTTAAAAAGGCTATAATAGCCGCTACCTGCATTGCCCTGACCGGCTACCTGGCAATTCATATCTGGCCGATCCAAATTGTAAGCCTGTTCAGCAAAGGAGATACTGCCCTTACTGAATTAACTTCCGGCGCCATGCTGACTTTCTTTGCGATGTTTCCGGTTGTAGGGTTTCAAATAATTGGTTCAAACTATTTTCAAGCAGTGGGCAAGCCGGTTCAATCCACCATTCTCAGCCTGTCCAGGCAGGTCCTGCTGTTTATCCCCCTTCTTCTGATTCTGCCGCATTTTTGGGGAATCGACGGAGTATGGAGAACAGCGCCTATTGCTGATGGCCTGGCAGTAATCCTAACGGCTGCCCTTGTTTTCATGGAAATGAAAAATATGCCGAAAAGTGAACCTCTGGATGATACCCTTGAGCAGCACGGAAATATAGTCGCAAGTTCTCCGAAATAGGATTGGCTTAAAGAAACGGGAACAAAAACCGCCAGCGCTACGACTAATAACTGCCTGCAGCCACGACCAGCATGATCATTATTTGATTTTTGCCTGGTTATAAGGAAGATTAAAAATCAAATATATCACTGGAGTAGTTCATAGAAACCTTCATTATCTCAAACCATAAAAGCATAGATATTACGAGAAAAACGCTTTTTACAAGAAAGCTCCCTTATTATAGAGAAAGGAGGGAAAACCCTGCCCGAATCTCTAAAATAAGGGAGCTTTCAAATGCAGAATTGGAATATCGTATAATCTAAATTAATTCAATTGTTTGAGCCAATTTTTTACAAGAACTTTTTTCAGCAACTCAAGGAGACCAATACCGACAATTACGTTGAGAAGCTCTATACTTAGAACTTGAATTTTCGGCATGATTTTTGGACAACGCTAATGTTATGTTAACACACGTATTACGCGACTACATCATATTACACGTATTTTCGCATGTGGTTGAGCGCTGCTTTTTCCAGCCTGGAAACCTGTGCCTGGGAGATGCCGATTTCTTCCGCCACCTCCATTTGAGTTTTTCCCTCGTAAAAGCGGAGCGTTAAAATAAGCTTCTCCCGGTCACTCAGTTTTCTAAGGGCGTCCCGGATAGCGATACCCTCCAACCAGTTCATGTCCTGGTTCTTTTCGTCACTGATCTGGTCCATGACAAAAATGGGATCCCCGCCGTCATGGTAAATGGGCTCAAACAGGGAAATGGGTTCCTGAATGGCATCCAGGGCGAAAACTATCTCTTCCCTGGGCATTTTTAATTCTCCGGCTATTTCATTTATAGAGGGTTCCCGGGAATATTTGTTGACGAGGGCGTCCCTCACCTGCAGAGCTTTATAGGCAACGTCACGGAGGGAGCGGCTAACCCGGATGGGATTATTGTCCCTCAGGTAACGGCGGATTTCTCCAATAATCATGGGCACTGCATATGTGGAAAACTTTACATTCTGGGAAAGATCAAAGTTGTCAATGGCCTTCATCAGGCCGATACAGCCCACCTGGAAAAGGTCGTCCACATATTCGCCCCTGTTTGTAAAACGCTGAATTACACTTAGGACAAGCCTGAGATTGCCGTTAACCAGCTGTGTTCGGGCGGAGGGTTCTCCTTTATGCATGGCCTCAAACAAGGCGCGCATCTGACTGCTTGTCAGTACAGGGAGTTTAGATGTATTGACACCACAGATCTCCACCTTGTTCACCAGCATAGAAGGCCCCCCATCTTTTATCCGGCGTCATATTTTTTTATCATTTTCGTTTTCATTATTGCCAGGCCCAATTTGATTTATACACACCTGTTAAGGGCATAAAAAAAGCGTCCTCCAGTATAACGAAGACGAAAGGCAGCTGTGGATTGCATGTAATCCATTTTCTGAGTTCTTCTCACTCCATGCGGTGGATCTCTTTTTTCAACCTTTTAATTATCCTTTTCTCCAGCCTCGAAATATAAGACTGAGATATCCCCAGAAGATCGGCAACCTCCTTTTGGGTTTTTTCTATTCCGTTGTTCAGGCCGAAACGCAGTTCCATAATTTTGCGTTCCCGGCCGGAGAGCTTTTGCAGAGCCAGGTGAAGCAGTTTTTTATCAACCTCCTCTTCGATATATTTGTAGATGACATCGTTTTCCGTACCCAGAACGTCCGACAGCAGCAGTTCATTTCCATCCCAGTCGATATTCAGCGGTTCATCAAAGGAGACCTCCGCCCGGGTCTTGTTATTCCGACGCAGGTACATAAGGATCTCATTCTCAATACAGCGGGAAGCATAGGTAGCCAGTTTAATTTTTTTGGCCGGGTCAAAGGTATTCACCGCTTTAATCAGGCCGATGGTACCGATGGATACCAGATCTTCAATTCCCACCCCGGTATTCTCAAATTTTCGGGCGATATAAACCACCAAACGCAGGTTTCTTTCAATTAAGATGCTCCTGACCGCCCCGTCCCCGGATTCCAGGCGGTCGATCAAAAAGATTTCCTCATCGGTACTCAAAGGCGGTGGTAAAGCTTCGTTGCTGCCGACATAATAGATCCGCGGACGGTAACCCAACCAGAGCAGCAGGCGCAGCAATGCCAGACGGCCCCTCCACCGTGCACGCCAGAATATCTTAGAAAACACACACAAGTCCTCCCTCCGCTGGGCACTATAACTGCCCGGACTGAATCAGAGGTGTAAATTCAATCTGACAGGATAAATTCGCTTGTTCCTGTCAGACCCGTCCCTGCAGGACCAGGCTGCGACGCTACAATTGGGAAGCCTGCCGGACCGGCCCGTCCCTCTGCCTGGACCAGGTGGAAGTCAGGCTAGGAGGCCTCTTCAAGCAGGTTGGGTCCCAGCAGCGCCTGATAAGACCCGCCGGGAAACAGGCTTTTCCGGTAAATGGCCAAAATCGCCTTAACCGCGCAGGGCTGCCGGCCATTCTGCTCCAACAACACTTCATCGGGACGGTAACCAAGAAGCAGCCCCTCTGTCTTACCCAGGGACTGAAAGGGAATGGCACAAAAGCGCGAAGCAGCGCCGCACCCGCCCAGGGAACTTAAAATCTCCCAGATGTCGGCATCCCCGTCCGCTTCAAAAAAAGGGTGTAACTGCACAGGCAAAAGGGGTTTTAAAGAGGTGTATTCAACAACGATCACAGGGCGCCCGGTCATGGGATCTTTTAACTGGTTACCGGTATCTAGCAGCGCATCGACTTTTACCTGTTTATTTTCCGCACGGATCAAAACAGGAATTTTAAAGAAGTTCTCCAGCAAGCCCTTCCTTTGAAGGGCGCCAAAACCTTTTACAGCTGCCCAAAAGGTTGCTAGCCCCAGAAGAATACCCTTCCACAGGTGCTGGTTGATGGTGACGCCAACACCATTAAGACTGGTTATGGGTCCTGCATGAAGAAAGAAGATGACTCCGAACACCAGCCCGCCCAGCACGAAGGAGGTTAGATAAAAGCAACCAAGACAGGTGATAAACTTCCGGAGGGAAACAGGGAAGAATGTTGCGGCTGTTATTATAATGGAAGCGGCAGTTTTAAAACCTGTTGTTAAGAGAAGGCCGCAGCCGGGTAATAAAGCAACCACTGCATAGCCGGCCCCCAGCGCTGCTCCTGCGGCAAGCCGGGTTTTCCCAACCGGAACGCGGCTTAACTTTGAGGCAGCCCACAGAATGGCGTAGTTCATGACCATGTTGCCCAGGAAAACCTGGTCGAGATAGACGGTATATGCCGTCATAGATTTATTCTCCCGTTCCTGGAGCAAACTTTCCAGAAAATATTATAAAACCTCTCTTACCATTTTATCGTAAGCTTTCATGCTTTATGACAGGTTGGCTAAATAATAACAATGCTGGCCTTATTATACATTGTCCAGGCTTGAGAATTTGTCGTGTTCTGAATACAACTGTAATTTTTTCCCTGACATTTTACTGCAAAAAACACAGATTGCAGTTTTATAAATACATCTTATGCCACAAATCAGAACGAAATTGGAAAACAAAAAAGACGCTGGCTGTGCCAACGTCAAAAAACCTGCCCGGAGCCACAGGTTAATCCTGAGCATAGCGGGACTCCCGGCATGCTTTCTGGAAACCAATTTGACTCTTGTAGTAAAGGCCTGTTTGCCCGGATTCTCCCGGCGGGCTCATCCCGGACCCAAAACCAAACTGGACCAAATACTGGATCAATATTTTGAAAATACTCCCTGACCTGGTGATAATAGTTCCTATTTAGGACAAGCCGGTTTATTTTCAAATCAGTCTGCAATCATGATCAAAGGCTGTTCACAATCAATAATTTCACCAATTTTTGCTCCCGTTACCCCTTCAGCTTCCAGTGCTTCCAGGGTTGCTGCTGCTTTATCCCCCGGGACGGCCATCAGGAGCCCCCCCGATGTCTGGGGGTCGGTAAGGATCAGTTTGTCAGTTTCATCAATGGAACCGTTCCATTGTAGCTTTTCCTCCAGATAGTTGAGGTTCCGGTAGGCTCCACTCGGAATCAAGCCGCTGGAGGCTAGCTCACGGACCTTTTCCAGGACGGGTATTTGTGACAAAAAGACGCGAGCACCCACGTTGCTGGCTGCTACCATTTCGTAAAGATGGCCCAGCAACCCGAAGCCGGTGATGTCCGTGCAGGCATGGGCCCCGGCTTCAAGCATAATTCGGGAAGCCCGATCGTTCAGTGCCTCCATCAACTTTACAGCACTGTTATATGTCCGTTCGTCAGCCATTTCACCTTTAGCAGCCGTAACGATAATGCCGGTTCCCAAGGGCTTGGTTAAAATCAGTACATCCCCCGGAAGCGCCCCGGCATTTTTTACAACCCTGTCCGGATGTACCAGGCCGGTAACGGCAAGCCCGTACTTAGGCTCTTTATCCTCAATAGTGTGGCCGCCCACCACCAGGGCTCCGGCTTCTTTAACCTTGTCGGCACCTCCCCGCAGGATATCCACCAGCACTTCCAGGGACAGGGCCTTGCAGGGAAAGCCGATAATATTCAAGGCCAGGAGCGGTTTTGCTCCCATGGCGTATATATCGCTCAAAGCATTTGCCGCGGTTATGGCTCCAAAGGTATAGGGATCGTCCACCACAGGTGTAAAATAATCCACTGTCTGGACAATGGCTATCTGATCATTCAGGCGGTAAACCGCCGCGTCGTCGCAGGTGGAGGAACCTACAAGCAAGTTCGGATCCTCCACCGGAGCCAGCCGGCACAGCACCTGTGCCAGGTCCTGAGGACTCAGCTTCGCAGCTCACCCGGCGCTGCTGGCCAGCATGGTCAGCCGCGGCGTTTTATTCTTATTCATCGTTTCTCCCTTTTCTGTAAGGTATTTATTGTCTATTTATTCTCGGGACCCAGTTCCGGGTCGATTACTTTTTGCGTTCCCCGGAACCGGTTTAAATCTTCCTTGCGGTTTCCTCTGACTTCAATCTTAACGGGCTTCTTTTTACGCCCTGCCATATACCGCCCCCCCTTCTGCTAGAATCTCTTATAGCTTTGGTTGAGCGGGTTTTATTTATACTCCTTTCATAAAAATCCCCTGCCCAGCAGGGGTGTTTACTTTAACGTCTGCGCAAGAAAGCAGGAATATCCAGATCATCATGGGTAGACAATGGTTTAATATCCAATTCATCAATGGTGCGTCCCTTTTTTGGTTCCCGCTGTTCAAATCCCGTGGCAATAACAGTTACCCGGACATCATCTTCCATCCGCTCGTCGATAACAGCTCCAAAAATAATGTTTGCCTCCGGATCAGCGGCCTGGGCAATAATCTCAGCTGCTTCGTTTACCTCAAACAGGCCCAGGGAAGTACCTCCTGTAATGTTCAATAAGACTCCTCTGGCCCCCTCAATGGAGGTTTCCAGCAGCGGGCTGGAAATGGATGCCCGGGCAGCCTCCGTAGCCCTGTTATCCCCGGATGCAATGCCGATACCCATCAAAGCGGAACCGGTTTCCTTCATAATGGTTTTAACATCGGCAAAATCCAGGTTAATTAAACCGGGTACAGCAATCAGGTCGGAAATACCCTGGACACCCTGGCGCAGCACATCATCTGCAATCCGGAAAGCCTCAACAATGGATGTTTGCTTTTCAATTACCTGTAATAGCCTGTCGTTGGGTATGGTAATCAGCGTGTCAACCTTTTCCTTCAGAATCTCAATTCCGGCTTCCGCCTGGGCGGCTCTCTTGCGCCCTTCGAATGTAAAGGGCTTGGTGACAACACCCACGGTCAGGGCTCCCAGTTCCTTGGCAACCTCAGCCACAATGGGGGCAGCTCCGGTGCCTGTTCCCCCACCCATGCCGGCTGTGACAAATACCATGTCAGAACCCTTCAAGGCCTGCATGATTTCATCACGACTCTCTTCGGCAGCCTTTTTGCCAATTTCGGGGTTGCCGCCAGAACCCAGTCCTTTCGTCAGTTTGGTGCCAATTTGAATTTTGTGATTAGACTGTGACAGATAAAGCGCCTGGGCGTCGGTGTTAACTGCGATAAACTCTACTCCTTTGAGACCTGCGTGAATCATCCTGTTTACCGCGTTATTGCCACCCCCCCCGACCCCAATAACCTTTATATTGGCGAAGTGATCAAGGTCGAGTTCAAAGTCAAGCATGCCTTTAGTCCCCCTCTATAATTACTATCCCTTGGATTAATTCGTGAACCGCCGCATCCAGCGCCTGAAACTACTGATGAGCGTACTGCTTGATAACTAGCTAATATTATCTCCTTGTTCGATCCTCAAACCAGTTAAAAATCTTACCCACAAAACCTTTGTTTTGTTCCCAGCGGTTTCCTAACTTCCTATCACCCTGCAAGCGCGAAAAACGATATTTAACAAGTCCCAGGGCATTTGCAAAGGTAGGGCTCAAATCAGGCCCCGGGTTTTGCAGCCGGCCAATCCGGACAGGCATCTGTAATATGTTTTCTGCTATACGGGATATTCCGCTTAACTGGGATACGCCTCCATGAATCACGACTCCCCCGGGCAGGGCACCAGGGTAATCAAAACCCCTGATCACTTCGCCGGCGAGAGTAAATATCTCCGTGAGCCTGGCCTCAATGATTGAATGAACCAGTTCCCGGGAATTCTTACCTTTAACAGCGTCACATACACCGCTTCCTGGGCCGCCATCTTCACCCCCGGGGACTTCTTCAGTCCTATATTCCCTTAATATTTCCACGGCTCGGGTCAGGGACAGGCTAAGTCCGATAGCCAGGTCACCGGCCAGGTGCTCCCCCCCCAGGGGAAGTACGGTTGTTTCCCTGAGTGAACCCCTGTTGAAAATACTAACGGAGGTAATCCCCGCTCCGATATCAATCAGAATAGTTCCCAATTCTATTTCAGCCGGCGTTAGCAAAGCACATGAACAGGCCAGGGGACTGTAGACCACTTCCTGAACGGCGAGGCCAGCAAGGTGCGCGCACTCTATTAAATTCGCAATATCTTCCGAAGGAGCTGTTAAAACCCGGCCGCAGTCTTGCTCCACCCCGGGAGTTGTTCCTGTTAAGGGCGCCGGTAGATGCTCAATAATCCTCTGACCCGGGGGCACAGCTGCCAGCGCCGGATCAATCCCTGTAACTGCAGGGCGTTCTTTCCCGGGGCAGGAACCGGAAGGCCCGTTCAACGAAAAGCTGCCCGGGGAATTTAGAACTTTTACATTTGCACTGCAATAACTGACAGAAACCCTGTTTACCCTGACCCCCGCCATCTTTTCAGCTTTTTCTACGGCTTGTTTAATGGACCTTGCCGCGAGAGCAGGATTTTCTATTACGCCCTTATGGATACCTACGCTCGGAGATTCCCCCGCTCCTACCAGCTCAAGGGAGCCTTTGTAAATAATGGCAATGACCACGGCGTTCTCCGACGTGCCTGGATCAAGGCCCATTAATACAACGGGTAAATCTTTAGCCAACCAGGGCGCCTCCCGACCAAACTTTGGCTGTTGTGTTAGGATTCCACGTAAATGGCGATTTCCCTTTTAAAAAATTATTTTTTTAAAAGGTGACGGCGGATAATGGCAATGTTCTGGAACAGCCTGACACCAAAGGCCACCACTGCAGCCAGGTAAAGATCGATTCCCAGACGTTCTCCAACAAAGGCCAGCCCTGCGGCAAGCAGGGCGTTACTGAAAAAACCGGTAATAAAAATCGTGTTATCAAAGTGTTCTTCCATGGCAGCACGCAAGCCGCCAAAAACCGAGTCCAGAGCCGCCAGGGCAGCCACGGAAAAATATTTGGCATAAGCATGGGGCAGGACGACGGGCATGTTGAGCCCGATAAGGACACCCACTGCAATACCGATAATTGTCAACCAAAGTCCCAACCACATTTTAGCCATCACCTTCGCCCATCTAGTATTTATTGTAAAATAGACATAACCAGAGCTTATTTCTGGGTAGGTCTGGCATACTCCGGGCGCAGGGAACCGTCGTAAGCAGGCACCCGGATTTGTTCCTTGGCCTCCACGTTCACAAGCGCCCCTTGCTCGGTTAAGTATTCTGCCAGCCCGCCTTTTATCTCCAGACTGCTCTTCAGCGCGCCCGGATTGCCGATGGCGATAATTTTATATGGAGGTGATAGCCTGGTGAGGTTTACATTAATATGATTTCCCGCCAGGCGGACCTGGCTGGTGGCCAAAATCCTCTGGCCGTTTATAGCTATAGCCTCCGCTCCGGCGCCCCGCAGGTCGTTTAATACCTTCAGTAAATCTTCATCCCTGATAATATAGCCCGCATTTTCACCGTAACCTAATTCGGCGCCGGGCGTGTTATCCAGCGTCACTTCCACTCCCGGACCCACCAGGGGCAGAAGACCGGCATAGAGCTTGATTTTATACAGCTCACTTTCCAGCGCCCCAGCAGCCCCGGCGTGACTTTCCATGGCCTCCTCCAGCTTTGCTTCCAGGTCAGCAACCTCTTTCTGAAGTTGCGTCACGTCTTTTTCCAGCTGCTTTTTTTCAATGGTTAATTCCTGAACCCTGTCAAAGGGAAGCGGTAGATCCTGACTGCTGGCTGTGCGAAACTGCATGGCCAGCATTGAACCCACTACCACAGCAAAAATTGTTATATATAGATAGGTTGACTTATTCAAGACCAAATCCCCTAACTCTCTGCTCTGGCATATTCGTACCTGATACCTCCACTGTAGGCAGGTACGGTTACTTCGGGCAATTTTTTAACCGCGACCTGGATCCCCCAAAACTGGAGAGTTTCCGCTACTCCGCCTTTCATCTTTAGGGAACTTTCCAGGGTATCAGGGTTGCCGATGGCCGTAATTACATAGGGAGGCGCCAGGCGCTTATTCTTATTCAGGAGAATGGTCGGACCGGTACAGCGGACTTCCGTGGTAGCCAAAAGTCTCTGTCCGTTTATGGAAAGAGCTTCCGCGCCGGCCGCCCTCAATTCGTTCAGGACCAGCAAGATATCTTCATCATGCAGGACATAAAGATTCGGGTTCTGACCCGGCTTAAGGGCAACGTTGCTGTCGTTTAAGGTAACCTCGACACCGGGGCCCTTTACTTCGCTTACACCGGCCTCAATTATGGCATGTTCCAGCGCTTCCTTAATTTCGGAAACCTGGGGACGCGCAGTTACTTGATCCAGTTGAGAACGTAGTTCATCTACCCGTTTCTGGAAGCTATCCCGTTCAATTTTGAGTTTTTCAACCTGAGCGGAAAGTTCCTGTGCTCTCTGCACAGCCTCGCTGGCCTGAATCTCCCTGGTAACACGGTACTGTGCAGCTAACATAATCCCAAGGACCAGACCAACCAGGATAACGGCCCACTGGTAGCTTCTCAAAAACATCTCCCCCGTTATTGAACTTTGTAAAAGACCACCGGCTGGCCGACACAAGAAAGGTCAATATAATTAATTTTATCCTTGTGTATGCTCAATTGCAGCAAAAGCTGCTCCAGGATTGCCCCTTTTTCCGGTATCTCCATGGCCAGACCCAAACGGCACTGGATCCCCTCCAGGGTGTAAATGATTATTTGACCATCCTTACCGGAGTGGACTTCCGAAAGACTGGCTACAACTGAAGCAGGCAATCCGGTGATTACCTTCAGGGCGTCTCCCAGTCTTTCCGATTGTACAGCCTGACCGGGATTGGGCAGTTCATACTCAATGCCCGTCAACACGGGCAGTCCGGGAGTACCGGCCTTGGCTTCCTGTAAATAAACACCTTCTTCGTCCACCTTGATAAAGCCTTCCCGGGTGGGCAAAAGGGCCAGGGGTTTGCGCTCATAGACATTTATGACCACAGAGGATGGAAGAGAGCGAACAACCTGAACTTCTTTGATCATTGAGTGCAATTCCAGGTTGGCTCTGGCGGTATTCAGATCAACCTTAAAAATGTTTTCACCAATACCGATATTAGCAAGAGAAATTATTTGCTCCTCGCTGATATTCTCGTTGCCCCGCACCAGAACCCGGTGGACTTCAAAAATTGGGGACTGCAGCAGGACATAGCCGCTTACAATAACTATTAAAATAAAAAAAACACTTTCCAGGACATTCCACTTTTTCTTCCCGCTGCCTCTATTATAATAACCGGTCAAGAATTTCACTCCGGTCCGTCTCAATTAGTTTTCCCCATATGTAATTATACCAACCAAGTAAGCCTTGTCCATAAGAATCTTTAAAAGAAAATAATGTCTGATTTTGGATAATTACAGTGTGAACTTAAGCCGGGATATATGACTACTTTGGAATAAACAAAATAATATGTTAGATTTTACCTGATCCAGTGACAACTAAAGATTTAAAATCATAAGATACTGTAAAGCAGCAGAAGGGAGGAATTTCGCAGGATAAACGTCAAAGCCGGCAGGCATTTTCTGAAATGCCAACAATGCTCTACAGCTTTCCATAATTTAAAACAAAAGAATCCCCTGAATATTTTTTAATCGATATATAAAGGAGGAATTATAATGGCATTCGGCGCAGCCGGAACCGGCGGCAGCTGTGGCGGAGTTGGTTCAGGCGGATTGAGCAACTGGGCCTTCATCCTTTTCCTGATTCTCATCCTTCTTGTGGCCGGATTTGGTTTTTGCTTTATCTAAAAACCTGACTGGTTGTTGAAAGCATTACAAATTCCAGATGTTATGGTCAAAAAATCTGTAATCTGCGAAGAGTATTAATCCCAAAAGGAGGAATCTAAGATGGCATTTGGTTTAGTAGGAGGCGCAGCCAGTGGCGCTTCAGGAGGGGCATTTGACGGAGCAGGCGCCTGCGGACAGAACGTAGCTTTTATCCTCTTCCTGATCCTGATTCTGCTGGTCATCGGATTTGGTTTCTTCTTCATCTAGAATAAAACAGATATCATCCATCTTCCTTACCGGAATATAGACGGCTGGTCCGGCAAATCCACCAAGTTTTCAAAAAACCGCCGGTCTTGCCTGTAACTTTCCAGAGAAGGATACAATTTCATTAATTCTAAAACCCCCCTAAAGGAAGCCGCTCTTAGCGGTTTCCTATTTTTGCAGCAAGCCCTTTCCTTGTCCATTAAACAATTAAAAAAAGAGCCACTAGTTGTGAACTCTAATTATTCTTGCTCCGAGGGAGTTATATTTTACTTCCAGCCTCTCGTAACCGCGGTCGATATGGTGTACATTTTCCAGGACGGTACCGTCTTCGGCGGCCAGGGCTGCCAGCACCAGCGACGCCCCGGCCCTCAGGTCACTGGCCTCCAGGTAGGCCCCGCTGAGCTTTTCAACCCCCTTGATGATGGCCGACTGACCCTCTACCTTAATGTCAGCCCCCATTCTGCGCAGTTCTGCCACATGCTTAAACCGGTTTTCAAAGATGGTCTCGGTTATAACGCTGGTACCCTCTGCCAGGCTTAATAGCGCCATCATCTGGGGCTGCATGTCGGTGGGGAAACCCGGATAGTGCATGGTTTTGATATCGACGGCTTTAACCCGCCCGTTCCCCTGCACTTTGACATAATCGTCCCCTACGGTTATGCTTACGCCAGCTTCCCTGAGCTTGGCAATCAGGGGCTCCAGGTGTTCCGGGATAACATTGGTTACCGTCACTTCCCCCCCTGTTATAGCTGCCGCCACCATGTGTGTCCCCGCCTCGATCCGGTCGGGGATTACAGTATGCACGGCAGGGATTAATTCTCTGGGCCGTACACCCTCGATTTTGATTGTATCTGTTCCGGCGCCCTTGACCCTGGCCCCCATCTTGTTTAAAAAATTTTGCAGGTCGACGATTTCCGGCTCCTTAGCCGCATTCCGGATAACCGTAACACCCTCCGCCAGGACTGCCGACATCATAATATTTTCAGTGGCCCCTACGCTTGGCAAGTCCAGGTGAATATCAGTGCCCCGGAGCTTTTTAGCTTCTGCCGTGATGTAACCGAACTTCTCCTGAATGGTTGCACCCAGAGCCTGCAAGCCTTTTAGATGAAGGTTCATGGGGCGGCTGCCAATCTGGCAGCCGCCAGGGTAGGAGATCTTTACCCGGCCGAACCTCCCCAGCAGGGAACCCAGAACAAGGTTTGAGGCGCGCATGCGGCGCATCAATTCTTCGCTTATTTCAACTGATTGTATGTTTGAAGTGTCAATTTCAATTGTATTGCGGTCACTGACGATTTTTGCCCCAAGGTAAGTGAGCACGTCTTTCATCACTGAGACGTCCCTTAACTGGGGTACCTCGTAAATGGTGCTCTTGCCGGCGTTGAGGATACTCGCCGCCAGAATCGGCAAAGTTGCATTCTTCGAGCCGCTGGTCCGAATGGTACCTTTCAGGCGGTTGCCACCTACGATCACAAACTTTTGCACACTGCCACCTCCGCCTAATCATTACCGATTACCTTTATTTCCAGCTGCAATTCAACCCCAAAGCAGCCAAGCACCTTTTCCCTGGCTAGTTCGATTAATCTAAGGATATCCCGGGACGTGGCTGAACCCAGGTTAATGATAAAGTTAGCGTGAACGGTAGATATTTGAGCGTCCCCAATCCTCAAGCCCTTCAGGCCCGCCGCCTCGATCAAACGTCCGGCGGAATCCCCAGGCGGGTTTTTGAACACACTTCCAGCATTGGGGTAACCCAGGGGCTGGGTTTGCCTGCGCCTGGCGAGATACCTCTCCATTTCTGCGGTGATTTCATTTTTATCCCTGTAATAACAGATAAATTCAGCCTCCACCACAATGGCAGGATCAGTTTGCAGAATACTGGAGCGGTAACCGAAGGAAAAATCTTTATTCGCTTTCTGATAAAACTCCCCTTCCAGGCTGAGCAGCAGTACCTTGTTAACCAGGGAACAAATGCTGGAGCCGTTGGCCCCCGCGTTCATAACCACCGCTCCACCAACGGTTCCGGGTATGCCCGCTGAGAATTCAAAGCCACCCAGTCCTTTATCCCGGGCAACTGACGCAACTGCGGCCAGTTTTGCCCCTGCCTCCGCGGTGATCCTCAGGTCCCTGGTTACAATCCTCCCCAGGCCGCTGCCGATTTTGACAACAATACCCCGTATCCCTTCTTCAGTAACCAGCAGATTGGAACCATTACCAATTACCAGAAGGGGAACCTGCCGCCGGTGAGCATGGGACACCACAAGCTGCAATTCTTCACGGCTGGCTGGTTCAACAAAAATCTCACATGGACCGCCGATACGCCAGCTGGTATGGTTTTTCATCGGCTCCCCGGCACGCACCTTACCGGGCAAAAGCTCCTGTAGCTCACGGCAGATAGCTGAATCAGCCAATTTTATGACGCTCCTTTAATCTGTTGACCAGTTCGACTCCAGCACACCAGATATCACCCGCTCCCATGGTCAAAATCATATCCCCGGGACGGGCTGTCTCAACCAGGTAATCCACAATTTGCTGACGGGTTGGCAGGTAGACGACCTTTCGGCCTTCGTGCTTTTCGATGGCTGATACTATTGTTCTGGCAGAAACCCCTTTGATGGGCCTTTCTCCGGCGCTGTAGATATCGCTAATAATAATTATATCCGCGTCGCTGAAAGCATCCCCGAAGCGTTCGCCCAGCAGCGAAGTCCGGGTATAGCGGTGCGGCTGGAAAACGCCCAGCACCCGCCCGGTTTTGATCTGCCTTGCCGCTTTCAGGGTTGCTTTAATCTCAGAAGGATGGTGGGCATAATCATCGATCACCTTAATCCCACCTACCTCACCTCTTAGCTGAAACCTGCGCCCGGCCCCCCTAAATGTTTTAAGTGACTCGGAGATTCCGTCAAAGGGCAGGCCGATAAAACGTCCCACCGCCACTGCGGCCAGGGCGTTGGACAGGTTGTGAATTCCCGGTACGCTTAACTCCAGGGTTCCCAGTAGTTCCCCCCGCTCCCAAACATCGCCTGCTGTGGCCTGTCCGTTGAAGCAGACATTTTGTAAGGTATAGTCAGCTTCAAGGCAGTCCACGGCATAAGTCAGGTAGGGACGCTTATACCCCTTCAAAAGTTCTCTGATAACGGGATTGTCATAGCAAACCACAGCTACTCCCGCATCGGGCACCTTGGCCATAAAATCACTGAATGCCGCTACAATGTTGTCAAAGCTCTTGTAATAATCAAGATGATCGTCTTCAATATTGGTAATAACTTCAATAAAGGGGTCCAGTTTCAAAAAAGAGCCATCGCTCTCATCCGCTTCCGCGACCAGATAGTCTCCCCCACCAAGTTTGGCGTTTCCGCCGATTTCTGACAAATCACCTCCAATTAGAATGGTGGGGTCCAGCTTATTCATCTCCAGAATTAGAGCTATCATGGACGTTGTGGTTGTTTTTCCGTGCGCCCCTGCAATAGCGATGCCCTTTTGACGCCGCATCAACCAGGCCAGCATCTCGCCCCGGTGCATAATTGGAATTCCCTTTTCCCGGGCCTTGAGCAGTTCAACGTTATCCGGGGGAATAGCAGTTGAGGTGACAACAAGATCGGCGCCCTCCAGGTTTTCTTCCGCGTGCCCCAGGTAGCATATTGCCCCTAAGGCTTCCAGCCTTTCGCTTGCAGCCGAGGTTTTCAGGTCTGACCCGGTCACATGGTAACCCAGTTCGAGCATGATCCTGGCAATGGCACTCATACCAGTGCCGCCAATCCCAATAAAATGAACATGCTGCTTTTTCTGCACTAATTACATCTCCTTCCTGGCCGGGTTTAACCTTGAGTTAAAACAAATCCATTAAAATATAGAATATACTATGCATTTCTCCATCTAGGTGTTACATTCGTCCATTTTTAAGCTTGTCCTCTTCTTGTTTATAGTTATATTAACATAAAATAACATTTTATCTTTACTTTTTGATGAGATTGTCTACACAATCTATTATATCTTGCAAGGCTCTTCGCTTACCCATTCTCTTACTGGCTTCAGCCATTTGCGCCAGCAATTCCGGTTTATTCAACAACTCTTCTATCTTCTGGCAGAGGATTTCTCCCTTCAGATGCCTGTCCAACACAACCTGAGCTGCGCCCTCTTTTTCCAGGGCACGGGCGTTGAACTCCTGGTGGTTTTCTGCCGCATAGGGATAAGGGATCAAGATTGACGGAAGTCCGAGGGCTGTTAATTCGGCTAGAGTAGCCGCACCTGCCCTGCTTATAACCAGGTCGGCCGCCGCCAGGGCATCCTGCATATTATAAAGGTATGAACTAACTGTAACATTCCCAAATTTAGCCAGGTCCATACCCTCTCTTGAGCAGGCCTCAAGAAAATCCTCGTAACCCAACTTGCCGGTTACATGCAGGATATTCAGCCTGGGATCACCGGCATATTTTTTAAGCACCACCAGCATTGCCTGGTTGATGGACCTTGCTCCCCGGCTTCCCCCAAAGGACAGCAACAGGAAACGGTCAGCTTCAAAGTTAAGTTTTTTGAGCCCCGCTTCCCTGTTTGCCTGTAAGATTTCCGGGCGTACTGGCAACCCGGTAAGAACTACTTTTTCCCTTTGCGGAAAATAACGTAGCGATTCGGCGAAGGTCACGGCAACCCTGGAGACAAAGCGTGCTAGAATCCGGTTCGTAACCCCCGGCAGCGCATTCTGCTCGTGAATCAATGTTGGGATCCCCTTAAGGCCTGCCGCCAGAACCACCGGGCCGCATACATAACCACCGGTCCCAATCACTGCCCGGGGGCGAAAGCGCCTGATAATCTTAGAAGCTTGCCAGAAACCGCGCCCGGCCTGCCAGAGAACCCCCAGGTTCTTAAGCGACAGTTTCCGTTTCAGCCCGGCAGAGGGTATTCCCTGGAAGGGCAATCCTTCCCTGGGGACGATCTCCGCCTCCATGCCACCCCTGGTTCCAACATAAAGGATTTCAGCTCCGGGATACCTGTCCAGAAGTCCCCGGGCAATGGCCAGGGCGGGGTAAATATGACCGCCTGTCCCCCCTCCCGACACAATAAAACGCAAGGCTTCCACCTCTCTTCTTACCGGGTCTTGCAGAACTTCGAAATATTGAGCAGAATCCCCACCCCGGCCATGGTAATCAGCAGGGAGGTCCCGCCGTAACTGATAAAGGGCAGGGGGATGCCGGTAACCGGAAGGGACCCGGTTACAACACCGATATTGATAATCGCCTGTACCCCAACCCAGGCGGTGATCCCGGTTGCCAGCAGGCTGGCAAAGGGGTCCTGGGAATTTATCGCAATCTTGAGCCCCCTCCAAACAAACAGGATGAAGAGCATAATGACCAGGGAAGCCCCGATAAATCCCAGTTCTTCAGCTGTAATGGCAAAGATGAAGTCGGTGTGATTTTCCGGGAGATACAGGAATTTCTGCTTGCTCTGGCCCAGGCCCAGACCGAATAGCCCGCCGGAGCCAATGGCGTAGAGGCCCTGGATAATATGGAAACCGGTGTCCTGGGGATCGGCCCAGGGATCCAGAAAGGCCAGAAAACGCCGCATCCGGTACGGCTCCAGGTAAATAGCCAGCCCCACAGCAACAATTCCGGCCAGGCAGAGGCTTCCCAAATGTGACAATCTGGCTCCCGCGGCAAAAATCATCACAAAAATGATTCCAGCCAGGGATACTGCTGTCCCCAGGTCCGGCTGGCAGATGATTAAGGCCGAAGCGAGAATAAGAATTATCAAATAGGGCAAAACTCCCTTGGAAAAATATTTTACCCTGTCTTTTTGTATGGACAGGCCGTAAGCTGTAAAGATAATGACGGATAACTTGACCAGTTCAGCTGGGGAAAAGGACATGGGGCCGAAGTCGATCCAACGCCGGGCTTCATTTACCTCCTCTCCAATGCCGGGAATTAACACCAATACCAGGGAAATAAAGGCAACAATTAACAAGGGCACGGCGTATTGCTTAAGCCGCCAGTAGTTATAGTTCATTGTGATGAACATGGCCAGCAAGCCCAGTACGGCCCAGATTACCTGCCGTTTGAAGTAGTAAAAACTGTCATTATAATGGATTAAAGTACTGTATTCGCTGGCGCTGAAAACCATGACCACACCGATGCTCAAAAGACTCAGCACAGTTAAAAAGAGAACAAAATCCGGAGCATTCCTTTTAACCCGCATGGTCATCACCCCCGTGTCGCCGGACACCGGCGCTGCCGGTTTCAGACGTTAATTCCCAGCTAGACATCCATGCTGCTGGCGTGGCACCAGCATAAAGGATGAAAATGCTATTCTTTAGTTTAGAGATTCTGCTCCTTGAAACCCTTTACAATTTCCTTAAACAGGTCCCCGCGCTCCTCATAACTATTAAACATATCCCAGCTGGCACAGGCTGGAGACAGGAGTACAATGTCACCCGGCCGGGCCGCACGGCGGGCCAGCTGGACGGCCTCCCGGAAATCGCCTGCGTACAGGATGTTTTCAAAGCCCTTGTCCCGGGCGGCAGCAGCGATATGCTGGGCGCTTTGCCCCAGAACCACCAGGGCCCTGGCCTTCTCCTTCACCTTCCCGGCAAAGAGGCTGAAATCACTACCCTTGTTCTTACCGCCGGCAATGAGGACAATCGGTTCTTCATAGGCCTCCAGCGCCTTGATGGCAGCATCCGGGTTGGTTCCCTTGGAATCATTGATATAGCGCACCCCGTCGATTTCGGCCACAAATTCCAGCCGGTGGCTGACCCCTTTAAATTCCCGCAGGCTATCAGCCAGTACATCTCTCTCCACTCCCAGCACCTTTGTGGCGGCAACAGCAGCCAGAGCGTTCTCTAAGTTATGCGCGCCGGGAATACCCAGCTCATTGACCCTGCATATGATTTCCTCGAGCCGGCCAAACCTGGCGAGTATTTTCCCTTCCCGGACAAACACACCCTCCTCCAGGGTAGCCTTGCGGCTAAAATAAACAACCTGGCCCCGGAGTCCTTTTCCAAGGGCGGCCGTGTTGGCGTCATCGTAATTCAGGACGGCATAGTCACCCGGTTCCTGCCCGGCAACTATTTTTAATTTGGCCTTAGTATAGTTTTCCATGTTGCCGTGCCGGTCCAGGTGGTCCGGGGTAATGTTCAGGATGATACCTACTTTGGGCTTAAAAGTAGTTGCCGTTTCCAGTTGAAAGCTGGATACTTCGGCCACAATTATGTCACCGTTTCCAAACCGCTCCACCTCGGTCAGCAGGGGCCTTCCGATATTACCCCCCACCAGCACATTTTTTCCGGCTCGCTTGAATATTTCGCCAATCAGCGTGGTGGTGGTGGTTTTCCCGTTCGTTCCCGTGACGGCAACAATCGGTGCCCTGGCAAAACGATAAGCAAGTTCAAGTTCACCGGTAACAGGTATGCCGTGTTTTTGGGCATCCCTGGCGGGTTTTTCGGTCAGGGGGACGCCGGGACTCAGCACAACCAGTTCAAAGCTGTCGCGCTCCACCCTGGGATAACCGCCGGTCTGAATCTGGACTCCGGCAGCAGACAGCTGTTCCAGTTCGCCCCGGGGATCGCCGGGGCGGCCGGCGTCAGCAAGAACTACTGCTGCACCTTTAGCGCAGAGGAAACGGGAAACGGCCACACCGCTTTTACCGGCGCCGATAACCAAGACCTTCTTATCTTTGAAGTTCATCAAACTGCACCTTTCCGAAAAGGACACGCCTTCTCATTATTTATTCAATAACCTTTGCAAAAAGACCAGCGTATTTTTGAAACGCAAATGGCTAACCCCTTGCGCATAACGCACCGCTTCAGTAAACCAGGCATACCGCTAAGAAAACCGGTTAGTCCCGCCCTTAGAGACCGTACAAGCCGGCCAGGCCAAGGGCAGCCAGGAACAGGGTGACCGCCCAGAAAGTAAGGACAACCCGGTTCTCTTCCCAGCCGCCCAGTTCAAAGTGGTGGTGCAGGGGGCTCATCCGGAACACCCGGCGGCCTGTGGTCTGGAAAGAAATCACCTGGATTATTACGGACAGAGCCTCCACTACAAAGATACCCCCGATGATTACCAGGAATAGCTCCCTTCCGCTAATCACGGCGGCAGCCCCCAGCCCTCCACCCAGGGCCAGGGAGCCCGTATCACCCATGAACACCCGGGCAGGGTGACGGTTATAAAACAAAAAACCTGTGCAGGCGCCGCACAACGCCGCCATGCTGATCGCCACGCCGGTTTTATCCACTGCCAGGGCTACCGGGATCATGGCCAGGGCAACCAGCGCGCTGACACCGGCAGCCAGCCCGTCCAGCCCGTCTGTCAGGTTGACCGCATTGCTGAATCCCACGACAACAAGTATAGTGAAGATGAGAAAAGGCCACCAGCCCAGCTCCACCTGGATCCCCCCCGGTGTCAGAAAGCCGGAGAAGGGCAGGGTCAGGGCAGTGCCCCGGTCTGCATTAAATACAGCCCAGAAAGCCAGCCCGGCTGCCAGAAGGACCTGTCCCAGCAGTTTTTCCCGGGCTCTAAGACCCAGGGAACGCTTCAGCACAACCTTGATATAGTCATCCAGAAAACCGATAAACCCGTATCCTATGATTATGACCAGTACAACCAGCAGGTCGGTCTGACCCCAGCCGGTGAGCAGCCCGGCCACCAGGATCCCCGTCAAAAAGATTAGCCCGCCCATGGTGGGTGTGCCGGCCTTCTGCAGGTGCCTGGATGGACCGTCGGAACGGACATTCTGTCCGAACTTCAGCCGTTTAAGCCAGGGAATGACCAGGGGACCCATTAGCAGGGACACAGCGAGGGCTATAACAAATGCCTGCCATAAAGAATCACTTGCAGCGCCGGTGCGCGCTAGAAACAGAAGTCCACCTGCAACTAAAAAAATAAACAGGACGGCCATTGATGCCTTCCCCAAGTTGTTCATGGCTGCCTCCAGATCGTTATTTGATTTATGAATGAAAAGCGGCTTTACCACTTTCAGATTTCAAAACTTCCCGGACGATTGTTTCCATTTTCATTCCCCTGGAGCCCTTAACCAGGACCACGTCCCCATTCAGCAGCAGGTCCTTGAGAATTCTTAAGGCCCCAGCGTGTTCCGTACAGGGGAAAACCCTGTCCCGGGCCATCCCGGCCTGCACCGCGCCCTCTGCCGCAGCGGCAGCCAGATTACCGACAGTAATCAAATAATCCAGACCCTGTCCCGCAGCCTTCTTTCCAATTTCTCTGTGGATTTCTATAGCACGGGGCCCCAGTTCCAGCATATTGCCCAGTACGGCAATAGCACGCCGCCGGCCGCCGGACATATCCTTCAGTACTTCCAGAGCAGCCCTTGTTGAGGCAGGGCTGGCGTTATAGGCGTCATTAATGATGGTCAGCCCACCGGCTTCAAGGATTTCCAGGCGCATGCCGCTCAGGGATACCGTTGCCAGCCCTGCAGCAATTTCCTCCATGGTCAGGCCCAGTTCCCTCCCGGCGCCGATTGCCGCCAGGGCGTTCAGCACATTATGCCGGCCTGGCACCGGCAGGTAAAAATCATGGCTCTCCCCTTGGAAAACCGCAGTGAAGCTGAAGCCTCCGCGCTCCGGCCGGAGATCTCGGGCCACCAGGTCGGCATACTCATCCATGCCGTAAAAGATGACCTTTCCCCGGCAGCGTTTAGCCTCACGCCTGATAAAAGGGCTCTCCACATTCAAGAGGGCAAAACCCTCCGCCGGAATGTAATCCAGTAATTCACCCTTTGCGGCCGCAATATTGCTCACAGTGCCCAGCCGTTCCAGGTGGGTCTCGTTAATACTGGTAATAACAGCCCCCTCCGGCCTGGCAATCCGGCTTAAGGCAGCTATTTCCCCGGGACCCCGCATGGCCATTTCCACCACGGCAGCCTCAACACTGTCGTCCAGGTCCAGCAGGGTCAGCGGGAGACCAATTTCGTTATTAAGATTGCCTTCAGTTTTCAGAGTGCGCAGGCGCACGCCCAGGACCGCTGCCACCATGTCCTTGGTGGTGGTTTTCCCGGTACTGCCGGTAATACCCACCACAGGACCTTTAAAACGGTCCCTGTTGTAGGCAGCCAGGGCCTGCAGCGCCGCCAGGGTATCATCCACCAGGATAACCGGGAGCCCGGGCGGCAGAGAAACCGGGCGGCTGATCACCAGCCCGCCGGCACCGGCTGCAGCAGCCTCGGCCAGAAAATCATGGGCATCGTAGCGCTCCCCGGACAAAGCAAAAAAGAGGTCGCCTTTCTTAATTTTACGGGTATCGGTTGATACCGAATGCAAGATTGTGCCTGGATCTCCCTGGATAATCCGCCCGCCGGCAACCTCTGCTATTTTACCGATGGCAACTGCTTTCATAACAACCTCCGTTTCAAGTCCGGCCGCATTAAAGGGGCCGGGAAAACATTACTTCCGGGGTTAGCCTGCCGGGGCAGATCTACCTCCGAGCTTAAACCTTTTAGATCAGGACTTTCTTATCTTCAGTGCCGCTGCTGCTTCCAGGCGATCGTCAAAGGGGAATCTCTGCGTTCCTACAATCTGGTAATCCTCGTGACCCTTGCCCGCTATGACGACGACATCCCCTGTGCCGGCCATTCCGATAGCCAGCTGGATCGCCTGCCGCCTGTCCGGCTCCACGCAGTACTTTGCCCCGGCCGGGCCGGACTTCATCCCCTCTTCAATATCCCGGATTATGGCCAGGGGCTCCTCCGTGCGCGGGTTATCCGATGTAATCACCGTAAAATCACTGTAACGGGCTGCAATGGCGCCCATCTGCGGCCGCTTGGTGCGGTCCCGGTCACCCCCGCAGCCGAACACGGTGATCAAACGCCCCCCGGTTATCTCCCGGGCAGTCTTTAATATATTCTCCAGGCCGTCGGGAGTATGGGCATAGTCCACAATCACAGCAAAATCCTGGCCTGCCTCAACCAGTTCAAAGCGCCCGGGTACTCCCTCCACCGCCTCCAGGGCTTTTTTAATCACGGCCGTGGATACGCCCAGAGCTGCCGCCGCGGTATAGGCGGCCAGGGCGTTATAAACATTGAAAAGACCGGTTATCTTTAAATGAAGCTGGCAGCGGCCCCACCTGCCTGTAACAGTAAAAGAGGCGCCCCTGGCAGTTACCTGGATGTCCTGCGCCATCACGTCCGCCTCACCTTTTATTCCGTAGGTAAAAACCGTGCCCCCGGCCCCCTCAATTAGATGTACGGTGCTGGGATCATCGGCGTTCAGGACGGCATATTTTTGGTTCTTCACACCGGGCTGCGAGAGGCTGGTGAAGAGCTTCTTTTTAACATCCCGGTATTCTTCCATACCCCTGTGAAAGTCCAGATGGTCCTGGCTAAGATTTGTAAATACAGCCAGGTCAAATTCGCACCCCTCCACCCGGTGCAGGGCCAGGGCATGGGAGGAAACTTCCATAACGCAGGCCTCTACTCCTTCTGCAACCATCTCCTTCAGCAGGGCCTGCAGATCTGTGGACTCCGGAGTCGTATTCTTAACGGGTAAAATCCTGTCCCCGATTTTATTGTGGATGGTGCCGATCAGACCAACCTTCAAACCGGCATAGTTTAAGATGGAAGCTATTAAGTTTGTAGTGGTGGTCTTACCATTGGTTCCGGTAACCCCGATCATTTTCAGCCTGGCTGAAGGGTTGCCGAAAAAGCGCGCGGAAAGAAGCGCCAGAGCCCGCCTGGTATCGGGCACCACAGCCCAGGACACTCCCGGCAAAAGGGCGTCCCTGCGCTCCACCACCACTGCCGCAGCACCCCGGGCCAGGGCCTCTTGCATAAAGTCGTGCCCGTCAGACTTAAACCCCTTTACCGCAACAAATAAAAAGCCCGGTTGAACCTGGCGTGAATCGTATGTAATTCCCGTGATGGGGATGTCTAAGTCCCCTCCCGTGGAGAGGACTTCCACAGCCTCCAGAAGCTTTCGTAAAATCACCCTTGAAAAACCTCCCGTTTACAAAAAAACCAGCTGGTCCGGGTCCGCCTGAACAAAGGGCAAGCCCAAGGGCACCTTTATTCTGGGCAGGAGCCTGGATCCAGGCACAACAAACGATAGCTACGGTATTTACTATTATTTCCAATAAACAAGTTAAATTATTCCAAAGCTCCTGCTAGTCACGCAGCACCTGGATATCAGGTGGCTCGAACTCCACAGTAATAGTTGTATCTCTGGCAACTTTAGAACCGGGCGCCACATCCTGCCTGACGGCAAGGCCTGTGCCCACGGGACTCAGGTGCAGTCCCAGTTTCTCCAGAATTGTTCCTGCTTCTTTGATGGTCAGCCCCCTCAAATCAGGAACCGTAACCTCTCCGTCTTCAACGGCTCCCGGTGGTGGATTCAAATCGAGAATTACTGTGGTGCCCCTGGTTACCTCGGCGCCTCCCTTGGGAACCTGATCGTAAACAATATTTCCCTGCCCCCTGATCTGTACAATCAGCCCGCTGTTCACCAGAACATTCTTGGCATCCTCCACCGGATAGTTCACCACATTGGGAACAATCTGTTTGATTTCCGGTTCATCATATTCAAAGGGATACTTCGGTTTCTCAATATGGGGTCTTTCCGGTACTTTCAGGTAACGCAAAGTGTCCTGGGCAACGGCTTTGAAGACCGGCGCCGCCACCTGACTGCCATAATAACTGGAGCCGGTGGGCTCTGCCACCATCACCAGCACTGAGATCCGGGGGTCATCTGCCGGGGCGAAACCCGCAAAGGAGGCGACATATTTTCCCTCCGCGTATCCTCCGGATCCCACTACCTGGGCTGTACCTGTCTTGCCTGCCGCTCCGTAACCATCCACAAAAGCGTTTCTACCGGTACCCTTCTGCACTACACTTGTCAAGACTTCCAGCAGGGTTTGAGCGGTATTTTTGGAAATGACCTGGCGAACAACCTCAGGTTTAAACTCCTGGAGTACTTTTCCGTCTTCACCGGTTATGGCCTTCACCAGTAACGGCTTAAGCAAGAGACCGCCGTTAGCTACCGTTGAAACAGCCGTGATCAGTTGAATCGGGGTGACGGCAATGGACTGTCCGATGGACATGGTGGCGATGTTTAAATCAGTTGCTTCCTTTTGAGGAATTAGAATACCTACTTCTTCGCCCGGCAGGCAGATGTCTGTCTTGTGGCCGAAGCCGAAAGCGTTGACATACTTATAAAACTTTTCCTTGCCCAGTCTCAGCCCTACGGTGATAAAGCCCGGGTTGCAGGAGTTCTGGGCGACCTCAACAAAGGTCTGGGAGCCGTGCCCTCCCGCTTGCCAGCAACGGATCGTCCGGTTGGCCACCTTGAAGTAGCCGGGGTCATAAAAGGTATCGCTAAGCCTTACTGCACCTTCTTCCAGGGCCGAGGCAGCTGTGATTATTTTAAATGTCGAGCCCGGCTCGTAATTATACCAGATGGCCGGGTTATGGTCCCAGACCTGCTGGGGATACTGCCGCCAGTTTTCCGGCTCATAGGTGGGCCGGTTGCCCATGGCCAGTATTTCACCGGTTTTGGGATCCATTACGATAATCACAGCCAGTTTCGGGTTATAGGTTTCGACAATCTTATCCAGTTCCCTTTCTACAAAATACTGAATGGTCTGGTCAATTGTCAGTACAACATTATTACCCGGCACCGGGGGTATGAACTTGTGCAGGGCTTCGGGGATATCCCGTCCCACTGCATCTTTTTCAATTACGATCCGGCCGGGACTGCCCCTTAACTCTTTGTCGTAAGCGCTTTCAATGCCAATCAAGCCCTGATTATCGTCCCCCGCAAAGCCAAGGACATGGGCCGCCAGACTCCCCTGGCGGTAGAACCGCTTGTTTTCTTCCACCAGTTCCACACCTTTTATCTTCAGGGCTTTCAGCTTCTGGGCAGACTCATAGTCAATCCTTCTCTTGATCCAGACAAAGCCCACGTTTTGGGTGAGCTTTCGGTAGACTTCCTCCTTATCCATTCCCAGAACTTCGGCAATCCTGGCAGCCGCTTCCTCTTTATTCACTATCTGGGGGGGGAAAGCATAGGCCGAGTCAACGCTTATACTGGTAACCAGTTCGTTTCCGTTGCGGTCGTAAATATTCCCCCGCCTGGCATCCACAGGCACATCCCGCATCCTGACCTCCTGGGCTTCCTCCCGAAGCTTATCCCCTTGAACCAGCTGGATCCAGGCCAGCCTGAAAATCAGAGCCACCAGCGCCAGGGTCGCCAACAGAAAAAGAACTGTTATTCTTTTCCTGATTAAGATATTCGTTGTCTGCATTAGCTCCCCCCGTGGAACCTGCCCTTCCACCCAAACCGAGCCAGGTTTTGTTGTTCTCCAACCTGTTAACCATTTCAGTAAAAGCTTTGATCAAAAGGTTCTGTTTTTCTTCCCCGGTAGAGGAAAGTGCCACAGCCTGCCTTTGCTCCGAAACACCTGAGGGTTCCTGGACGTCATTCACCGCCACTTCTACTACTAGAACATTATCGCTATCCGGCTTGACCATGCCAAGTCTTTCTATGGCAATGCGCTCCACCCTGTCCAGTGACGCCAGCCGCCGCACCTCTCCTTCCAGGTTGTGGTTTTCTACCCGCAGTATGGCCAACTCCTTATCCAGGCAGCTGATCTGGTAGCCCAGGGTGGATATCTGGGAATGGCAATAGATGATCAGCACGCCAAGCAGAAAACCAACCAGCACCATCCCGGTCAGCGCAATTCTTCGCCCTCTTGTTAGGCCTTTAAACCTGATGACCCTTTTTCGAACTGGTTTTTCTATGGACATGCCGTAATAGCCTGTCTTCTCCTGAGCTAAGATCATACTATTCGACCTCCAGGGTGAATAGAACATAATTTTAAGGTAGAAAATACCAGTTAACTAGCTGCGGAAATCACTGTTTCAACGCCCGCTGTAAAAAAACACCCGGGACTGTTTAAAAAGGTAGTGGTATACCTGCCTGTCCTGTAATAAAAACTGGATAAGCCTGTCCATTGCTCTCGTTATTTTTCAACAGGCATCCCGGCCGAAAGAATGCTCAGGTTACAAATCCCTGTTAAATCTTTCTAGATCCTCTCTGCAATCCTGAGCTTGGCACTCCTTGCCCTTGGGTTATCCTCCAGTTCCTCCGGTGAAGGAAGCAGCGGCCTGGGGGTAATAACCCGGACCTCTTTTTTGCGCCCACACACACAAACCGGAAAATCCCGGGGACAGTTACAGGGTGAGGCCAGTTCCCGGAAGAGGTCCTTCACAATTCTATCCTCCAGGGAATGAAAGGTTAGTACACAAATCCTTCCGCCGGGTTTAAGATGCTCTATAGCCGAGCGAAGGGACGGGCCCAGATTCTCAATTTCCTGGTTGACCGCTATCCGCAGGGCCTGAAAGGTTCGTTTGGCCGGGTGCGGTCCCTCCCGCCTGGCACCAGCCGGTACTGCCTTCTTGATAATTTCAACCAGGTGTCCTGTTGTTTCAATGGGACATTTTTTTCTTTCCTCACCTATAAATTTTGCTATCCTGGAAGCCCAACGTTCCTCACCATACTTCCTGATAATTTCCGCCAGTTCTTCCACCGGAAGATTGTTTACAAGTTCCCGGGCAGTTAAAGCCTGCTCCTGATCCATCCTCATGTCAAGGGGCGCGTCCTGCTGGTAGCTGAATCCCCGTTCAGGGTTATCCAGCTGGTAGGAAGATACCCCCAGATCAAATAGAATTCCATCAACTTTCTCAATCCCCAGGCGTTCCAGGACCTTTTTCAAATCTCTGAAGTCAGCCCGGACCAGATCTACTCCGGCACCAAAAGGAGCCAGCCGTTCCTTAGCTGCGGCCAGGGCCTCCGGATCCCGGTCCAGACCCACCAGACGGCCTCCTTCGCCAATCTCCCGGAGAATCGCGGCACTGTGCCCTGCACCGCCCAGGGTGCAATCAACATAGATGCCACCCGGTTTTAGCTTGAGTCCTCTCAAAACTTCATAGAGCATAACCGGCTTGTGCGAAAACTCCATTAACCATCCCACTGTCCTCATAATTAGCAAGATTTCCCTCTTGCAGGATTTTTTCAACTCCAGGGGAGATAAAAAGAACAGGCATTATTTTATTATTGCCGTTCAAATATTAAAATCGAGATCCACAATCTTCTCGGCAATTTCCTCGTAGGTTGAAGCAGCCCGGGCGCTGTACTGTTCCCACATGTCCCTGGCCCAGATCTCCACCCTGGATGAAACACCAATAATTACAACCTCTTTTTCCAGGTGGGCATAAGCCCTTAGATTACCTGGAATTAAAATTCTTCCCTGTTTATCCACTTCGCATTCGCAAGCCCCGGAGAAAAAAAAACGAACAAAGGCCCGGGCATCGCTCTTTGTAAAGGGCAAGGACTTCAGCTTTTGCTCCAGCGCCGCCCATTCGGCGCGCGGGTAGGCAAAGAGGCATCCGTCAAGACCTTTTGTCAGCACAAAAAGGTCCCCCAGACCTTGTCGGAAGCGGGCAGGTATAAAAAGCCTTCCTTTAAGATCGATACTATGATGATACTCACCCATAAATGTGGTAGTATGCTCGTTTTCAGACATGTTGTTACACCACTTCTAACCACTTTCCACCACTTATTCTCTATTTAAGTATAAATAACCTTCTAGAAAAGCAAAAATTATTATATACATTTATCGACCTGTTTTTCCAATTTTCTCTCTCAAAATAGAAAGCCGGCTTGCAACCTGCTTAGTTAAGGCCAACTCCCATAAAAAAAGCAAGCCGCCTTTCCCTTTGGGAACAGCGGCTCCTTGTTCAGCTTCAGTCCTATTTACAATACCCGGCAATTTCCAGAATGCGTCTTTTTCTCGCGCTGAACAGGGTAACTTCCCTATAACCGGCTTCCCTGAGCAGCCGGAGAGCCTCCGGCAGCCCGGCCCCCACCTGCTCAGGGCAGTGGGCATCCGAACCCAGAGTTACGGGAACACCATGTTTAAAAAAACACTTAAGCAAACCTAAAGAAGGATAGATCTCCCCGGCAGGATACCGGAGCCCTGCGGAATTTACCTCGGCACAAACTCCTGCCCTTCGAAAGGCTCTGGCTGTTTCCTCGTAAAGGGGACTTAAATCCAGCCCCGGCTGGAAGCCAAACTTCTTAATCAGGTCCGGGTGGGCAATGATGTCAAAGAGTCCACTTAAAGCTGCCTGCTGGACCAGAGCAAAGTACTCCTCGTAAACCCGGTCAAGATCCCTCCTGCTGTACTCCTCCATTTCTGCGGGGTTGTCAAACCCCCAGCCATCCAGAAAATGCACCGACCCTATGACATAGTCGAAAGGGTAACGGGAAAGAAGGGCGGCCAGTTTTTTTTCGCAACCAGGAACATAGTCGGCCTCTATTCCCAGGCTGACCCTTAAGGGGAACTTTCTGGCACAGTTTTGCACCATCTCCACATAAAGGGGAAGCTCCTCCTCCCCCATGGCGTAATCCGGAATGGTTTTTCCAGGAGGCAAGAAATAAAGGGGCAAGTGGTCGGAAAAGCCCACTTCCCTGATTCCCAATCTGACCGCCTGCTCCAGGTATTCCTCCAGTTCGCCCGAAGCGTGGCCGCAAAGCCTGGTGTGCAGATGATAGTCTACCGGGCTCAACTGGCTGCCACACCTTTCCCCCGCAGCTTCCTGGAAAGACCGGCAGCATAGCGATGAATCCTGTGGAAAAATACCTTATTTCTGTCCTCTGTAAGCAGGCCTGTTTTTGCCGGGGTTTTCAAGAACTGGTTGACAAAATGCTCCTCCCTGCCCTGCAGGGGAGACTGGGACCAGTTAGGAAATACCGGCAAGTATTCTTTTAGCAGGAACAGGGGCTCCGCAGCCTCCCAGAAGGGCATACTCCCAGTTTTAGTTGCCAGCCCCCTTGGTTCACATCCCATTTCAAGACTCCCTTCAGTTGAGCTTTTCGATCCGGGGCTCCCACCCAATCCGCCGGAGAAGGCCCGGGTAAAGTTCCGGGTCAGCCCCCGGCTGCTCCAGCAGGGCCACGCAAACAGCCTCCAGCACATTGGAGCCGAAAGAACGGCCTGCAAAAGAAGGCCCCGGCGTGACCAGCCAGCGCACCCCCCTATTTTTCAATTCCTCAACGTCCCCGGCAGTGAGGGTGCTGGTGATAATATCCTTACCGGAGAGATCGCCGGGCAAATGGTAGCGGATAAAATGGAAATCCCCGGCAATGATTTCCGCCTGTCTATAAAAACGCTCAAAACGCGGCCGCACCTGTTCCTGTTTCTCACCCAGCGGGTAAAGAAAGCCGATGGGAAGCCGGCACAGGAAGGGGAGGGTGGCATAGGCCGCAGCCCGGAACAGAGCCAGGGAATAAAAAGGCACCGGCAGCCCCAGGCCAAAGAGGGCGTCCCCAATAATCAGCCGGCACCCGGCAAGTTCCAATGCCTCTGCCAGCCCGTAACGGTCCAGGGCGGACACCATTAAAACAACCTGACCCTGCCGGGGCCAGCCCAGTTTTTCCTGCAGGTAAGAAACCAGGTCCCTCTCCACCGTATCCTTGATCCCGCTGCCGTCAACCAGCGGTGTTGACCGGACCTGTGCCGCCAGCCGGATACCGTCCCGCAGCAGGTAACGCCGCCGTCCGGCCCGCAGGGTGAGGTTGATCCCGCCCAGTCCCAGGGCATCCACTTTTCCATCCAGGTCTCTTAAAAGCTGAGCCATATATTCCAGGTTTCCCCCGGCGCCAACCCGCTGGATCAGAAGACGCGAGCCGGACACCTCCAGCTCAAGGTCATGGTTTCGGCGGGGCGAGCCCAGGCTGACACTGACAACACGCTTCAAAGCTACATCTCCCATCAAGGCTGTGAGAGGCGAAAATCAGCCGGCCGCTTTTGCGCCGTTAGCCCGCCACGGCCATGGCCTCCCGGTATACTTCAATTGTTCCCAGGGCGATGTTCTGCCAGTCGTATACAGTAAGGACCTTTTTCCAGGCCTGCCTGGTCAAATCCTGGGCCAGCCCCGGGTTGACCAGCACCTCCCGGATATAATAAGAAAGGATGTCAGGTCTTCCCGGGGGAACTTTATACCCGTCGATGCCGTGGGCTACCACTTCACTCAGGCCACCTGTATCTGAAACAATCACAGGAATCTGGGTGGCCATGGCCTCCAGTGCCACTATACCGAAGGGTTCGTAGAGGCTGGGGAAGACAGCCACATCGGCCATTTTAAAGTATTCATTACGTTTCTTTTCATCAAGATAGCCGAGGAAAACAACCCTTTCAGCCAGCCCCAGTTCTGCGGCCTTCGCCCTCAGGGTTCCTTCATAGGGACCTACCCCCCCCACCATCAGCTTCAGGTCCTGAATTTCCAGGATGAGCCGGGCGAAAGCTTCCAGGAGTACCTGCACACCCTTTTCGGGCACCAGGCGGCCGATGAAAAAGACTGTTTTGCCCTCTGATCTCGGTTCGCGCCGGCCGGGCACCAGTTTTCTGGGTATACCCAGATTGGCAGGATCAACACCGTTGGGCAGAATGTGGATCTTTTCCCCGGGTATTTTAAACAACTCTTTAACTTCAGCAGCCATAAAATTGCTGCAGCAAATCACCCGCGTGGCCCCGGCGGCAAAACGCGCCTCCAATTCGTGGATGCGGCGTTGAAGTTCGTTGTGAATACCCCGGTTCCTTCCGTACTCCGTGGCGTGGATTGTTGCCACCAGGGGCAGCTGGTACTGATTCCGCAGGACAAAGGCAGCATCCTCCACCAGCCAGTCATGGGCGTGAACCAGATCAAAGGGCCCGGAAAAAACCAGTTCCCCGGCCACTTCAACCATAGCCTCGTTTAACTGCTGGATCCACTCCATAAACTCCCTGGAAGTAAGCCGGGCTTGATCCACCCTGTGAACGTGAACCCCTTCCACGAACTGGTAACGGGGCGTGCCCTGGGCCGGGCAGGTAACCACATGAACGCTGACGCCCAGACGGGCCAGGGCCCGGGAAAGGTCATACACGTGGCGGGCCAGACCGCCTACAGTGCGAGGCGGAAACTCCCAGGAAAGCATTAAAATCTTCAGGGGCCTGTCCTCTTCCCCGGCTCCCCTGCGGCGTTTCACCCGGTAATGGCGACTGTAGATATTGTAATCCATTTCCGGGAAAATGTTGTCCTCTCTTTCGAATCCGGCCAACTCCTCTTCATCCAGCCGCCCTTCATGAATGCGGTCGACCAGGGTGTTAAACCGTCCGACATGCTTACTTATCCTTTGTATGGCATACTGTACCGCAGTATTGGTTTTAATGATGAAGGCCCAGTCGCTGCTCTGGGCCAGGAGCAGCTCCCGGGCAGCCTGGTTCAAAGCACGCCGGAGGATCCCTGAGGCGCCGGGATAGAGATCCGCCAGGTCCACCAGTGCTGCTTCAGCGCGGTGCAGGTGCCGGTAAATCCAGTCATTGCTTGGGTTCAACCAGACCTGATTGTAGCCTCCTTCACCCCAGCTGGAGGCAGCCAGGTCGGCAATCTGGTTATCTTCGTATTCCCCCAGATAGCTGGTTGGCGTGGTCATTTTTATACCGTCCCGGCCGCTGGCACAGATACGGCACAGGTTTTCCAGCCATTGCGGCCCTTCGTACCACCAGTGGCCGAACAACTCGGCATCGTAAGGAGCAACTACAATGGGTTTCCGGTCCAGCCGGGCAGCCAGCCGTTTTACCTGAAGCCCCCGGTTGGAAACAAAATCACCGGCATCCCGGGCAGCCCTTTCCAAGGCCAGATCCGGCTGGTACAACTCCTTATGGGGACCGGGGCCTGTGATCCGGTAATATTTCAGTCCCGTATCGCACCGGAACTTCCCTCCGGGAAGGTAGGGCGCCAGGTAGTCCAGGTCAAGATCGTAGCCGATATCACGGTAGAATTCCCTGTAATAAGGATCTCCCGGGTAACCGGTTTCCCGGTCCCAGACCTGGCGCGAACTCTCCGGGTCCCGGCCGAAGGCTACTACTCCGGAAGGGCAGGCAAGGGGGGCATAAACTCCGCGGCGCGGTGGGGGACTTGCGTTAAGAATGCCGTGGGTCTCCACAAAAAAGTAGCGCACACCGAATTCTTTGAGGATCCCGTCCACGCCCGGCACGTATCCGCACTCCGGAAGCCACAGTCCGGTTAATGGCCTTCCAAAGAGCCTGCCGTATTGTTCCACGGCTAGTTGCACCTGGGCTCTCCTGGCCTCCCGGGTCAGCATCAGGGGCAGATAACCATGCGTGGCGCATGTGGTTATTATTTCCAGGACCCCCAGAGCTTGCAGGCTTTGCAAGGGCAGGAGCAAATTCCCCCCGTAATCGTCTTCAAAGGAGCGGCGAATATCATTTAAACGGTAATAATACATGGTCGCCAGCTCCCGGACGGCAGGGCAGTTCTTGTTTCGATCTATCTCAGCCTCTGCAAGACGGATGAGACCTTCAAGGTAGCGCAGGTAGCGTGCCTGCAGAAGATGATCGTTGAGCATGGTAATCAGCGGTGGTGATAAAGAGAAGGTAAGGCTGAAGTTTACCCCCTCTTTAACCAGTTTTTCAAAGGAACGGAGCAGGGGAACATAACATTCTGTGATGGCCTCAAAGAGCCAGCGCTCCTCCATGATCCCCGGCTCTTCGGGGTGACGGATATAGGGCAGGTGCGCGTGCAGGACCAGCGCCAGATAGCCTGCGGGCATTAAAATAGACCCCCCTAAAAGAAAAATCCATACTAAGCTAGCATGGCAAAAATGACAGCAGAAAAAACATAGATACCTTCGTTACTTTATAAGCTGTTCTTGCATTTCTCGCAAATGCCGAAAATCTTAAGCTGGTGATCCTTGATGGTAAAGTTATACAGCTTATTGACGCGATTTTCCAGTTCCTCCAGCAAGTCCTCAGCAACCTCGGTAATACTGCCGCACTCAGTACAGATCAAATGGTGGTGATGGTGCTCCTGGCCTTCTTTCCACCCAAACTCGTAACGCTTCCGGCCATCTCCAAAATCCATGGCGTGAATAATGTTGAATTCATGAAAAAGCTCCAGGGTCCTGTATACCGTAGCCAGTCCAGTGTCCGGAGCCTTTTGCCTGACCAGGTTGTAGACTTCTTCAGCGCTCAAGTGCTTATCGCTATTTTCCAGTAATACCTTCAAGATCATCTCCCTGCGTTTTGTCAGCTTATACTCATTTTCCCTGAGCCTATCTCCAATGTCGGATATAACTTTCTTCATAATTTGTAACACCAGCTTTACCCTTTTTGTTAGTATAATGAATTAAGCCTAATTATGTCAATGTGGGAAACAAGATCCAATTAAATCAACTGAAGACGCATCCAAGAGTCCGGGGTTCAAGAAAAAGCAAGGCTATCTCTTCCTTAATAAAAACCCCTGTTCATCAGTTCGATTTTATGCCGCTTATATCGCTGCCACCGCCTGCGACGGGCAAGGTTGTGCAAATAAGTAACAAAAGCCAGAATTACCAGCCCTGCTAATAATAACAGGTAAGGCCACCACCTGACCAGTATATGCCGTTCAACATCCCTTTGAGCCAGCAGGTCAACCCTTCCCACTTCCCGGTTCCCGGCATAAAAGACAAGTTCGCCAACCTTTGAGCCGGCTTTGACTGGAGCAACAAGGGGATTATCCAGAATAATCTCCTGCTCGATTTTCTCCTGGCTATTTACGGGTATATTATAGGCCAGCGAAAATCCTGTCTGGACAGGAACCTTATCTGTTACTCCGTACCGGACAGGGGCTTCCGTAACATACTCACCAGCCTCGACCAGGGTAAGGTTTGTAAATTCATTGAATCCGTAGTCCAACAAGGCCTTGGAATCGGCCCAAATATTATTTCCTTCACTCTTAAAAACAACAGCAATCATTTCCCGGTCTTGCCTGGCTGCAGCAGAAACAAGACACTGCCGGGCATCATTGGTGTACCCGGTTTTAATCCCGATGGTACCTTCATAATTCCAGAGAAGCTTGTTGGTATTTTCCAGATAAATCTGGGCACCCGGAACATCCCGCTGCATCGTCGCGCTCCGGGTAGAGACAATTTTTCTGAATTCCGGGTTCTGCATGGCATAATGGGCTATGAGCGCCATATCGCGGGCTGTGGTATAATGGTCCGGGTCAGGCAGCCCGTTGGGATTTTTAAAATTTGAGTTTTCTGCACCTATATTTACAGCCAGCTCATTCATCATCCGGACGAATTCTTCCACAGAGCCCCCGATGTGGCAGGCGATAGCCACAGCCGTATCATTGCCTGAGTTTAACATTAAAGCGTAAAGCAAGTCTTTCAGAGTGATTTTTTCTTCTTCCTGCAACCCGATTGCAGATCCCTCTATATTACAGGCTTCCCTGGGGACAGTGACAACATCATCCAAATTGCCCCTTTCCAGGGCGACAATCGCTGTAAGGATTTTAGTAGTACTGGCCGGATACATTCTCTTGCTTGAATTCTTCTCAAAAAGCAGTTGTTCGTTTTTGCCGTCAATTAGCACCGCTGCTTCCCCAACCAGTTCCGGTTCTGCCTGGACGGGGAGGGGAAACAAGACTAAAGCAACAAATATTAGCATGAAAAAAAATCCAAGTCCAATACCCTTGTCTAAATAACATATTTTCCCACCTGCATAAAATCTGCTAAATTTAGGAGATTAATAAATTATTTGTAGAGAAAATATTCTTAAAAAAGCTAAAATGTATTATATCACGGCAAGTGGGCTTTTGTCCCGTTAAGAAGCTAAAAAAGAAACCAATGATTGATTCCTCACCTGTCCGGCATTTTTATGACCATGTTTATCCTGCGAAAAATAAAGCCTGCAACGGGCAACAAGCCATCCTTTTCTTAATTAATTGCCCGCAGGCAGGCGGCAAAATGATTAACAGTAAGTCAACATTGGGTCCCCACTTTTTTACAGAACCTTCCTGGATGGATATAACCTGGCCAGGACAATAGTTGCAGCCAGAGTTAAAATCATTACACCGAACAAAAGTGGATTCTGCAGGGAACCTGAACTGCTGAAGAATTCCAGCAGCCTTGTAACCAATCCGCCGATTAGAAAGGCCAGCGCTAAAACAACAAACCAGATTAATAGCCCTTCACGCCAGCCGCGTTCCTTGAGAATGAGCATGGTCGAGGCAATACAGGGGACTGTTAGGGAAAGGGTGATCATGGCCACCAGTTTCTGGAGGGGTAGCATCTGCAGAACCAGGACACTGGCAGCGCCAAATTCCTTCCGGATTAGTCCCATGATAAAAATATCGGCAGTCTCGGCAGGCAAGTGCAGCCAGGCTACGGTTATAGGTACAAAAAACTCTCTGAGGCCCTGCAATAATCCCGTCACTTCCAGGATGCCCAGGAATAGAGCGCCAGCGGCAAATAAAGGAAAGGCTTCCTTCATGAAGTGGTAAGACTTGCTCCAGGCCTTTTTCCAGACGTTATGAGGTCCGGGAAGGCGCAGTGGCGGAAGCTCTATCAGCAGCGGCGATGCTTTGCCTGGCAAAAAACGCCCCAAAAGCGTGCCGGTGGCAACCAGGATACAAAACATAAAAAAGAGGTAAAAGAGCAAATAAAACCCGCCCTGTGCAGCAAGAACCGCCATAATCATAGCCATCTGCGCCGAACAGGGAACACCCAGTGCCAGAAGAAAGATGGCTATTCGCCGCTCCCGGTCTGTCCTCAGCATCCTGGTGGAGATGATCGACATTGTAACACACCCGAAGCCCAGGATCAGGGGAATGATTGCCTGCCCGTTCAAACCCATAAAACCCAGGGCACGGTCAACCAGGGTTGCTATCCTGGGCAGGTACCCGGAGTCCTCCAGGATGGACAGCACCAGGAAAATTCCCAGCACCAGCGGCAGTAGAAGGCCGACCATATAGGTTACAGTAAAAGTTAAAAGCCCGAAACGGCCGGTTAACAGGTTATTGATCACCGAATCCGGGGGCAGGAAGGCATCCACCAGGGAACCCATGACAGGTTCGTAGTATTCAATCATAAACTCCTCTGTCACCGGTACAATAACCTGGGCCAAAAAAACGCCCACCAGCTCATAGATTACCCAGAGGGTCAGGAGCAGGAGGGGAAATCCCGTGGCAGGCCGGAGCATCAGGCGGCCCAGCCTGGTGGCAAAATCCCTGCTGCTGCCTGTTTCCTGAACAACCAGATTAACGATCCGGCTTGCCCTGTCCAGCCGGGCACGGTAAATTTGCTCCCGCTCTGTTCCCGGTTTGACGCCGCAACGCTCGCTGACAACAGGATCTCCCTCCAGCACAAGGAGCGCCTCAGCCCTGCTCAAAGAAGTACCCATGTTTTCTATTTTTTTTAGAAGCTGGTCATCAGGTTGGCCGGGCCTGGCGAAGCGGATCTTTTCCTTCAATTCCTCAATGCCGACGTTGTGTATCACTGCGGTGGAAACAACCGGAACGCCCAGAAGTTTTTCCAGGAGGTCAACATTGATCTTGAGGCCTTTCCGGGCCGCATCGTCCACCATGTTCAGGGCTACAACCATGGGAATACCCATATCGATAACCTGCAGGGTCAGAAAAAGATCCCGCTCCAGGTGTACCGCATCGACAACATTAACAACCAGATCTGCCGCCAGGACAATGTCCCGGGTTATCCCCTCTTCTTTAGTAAATGAGGATATGCCATATACCCCGGGTGTATCGATTACAACGTCACCGTTGTACCGGCCGCAAGCCATATCGAGGGTAGTCCCGGGGTAATTTGAAACATCCACGTATAAACCTGTCAGGGCATTAAAAAATACTGATTTTCCAACATTGGGATTTCCAACTAGTACGATTCTTTTTCCACCGGCCGGAATTTTGGTCCCAGTTCTGCTATTTTCCAAGATGCACCTGCTTTCACTTATAATTTAAGAGCTATGCCGGCTTGATAAGATATATGTTCAACAAAGCTCCACCTGGATATTCCTGGCCAGACTCCGGCCAATTGCTATCTCCTGCTTATTCTTGGAAATCACCACCGGACCTGCGGGTACAATTTCCCGGCAGACAACAACCTCCCCTTCAGACAGGCCAAAACGAATTGCCTGAACCCGGATCATTTCATTGGCAATGCTTTTTATTCTGATAACTTGTCCCTTTTTTGCCTCATCCAGGGTCATGTTCAGCCCTCCAGGCAGGTTAATTCTGTATTTTTTAATCAATCTTTTCGATAAAGAGAACCGTTCTCATTACAACTATAGTATAGGACTGGCTGCAGGGAAAATCAACATATTTTTTCAGCCAAAAGGGTAAAATAAAGCACAAAAGGAGGTAAACAGATGGAGAATATTGATAACAGGGACATGAAAGCAGCAGATCTAACCGAAGAACAGCTTTCGGTGCTTCGCCGGGCTGAGCAGGATTTAAATAATGCAGCCGGCAATAAAGGGGAAATATATCTTCTGGCCGTAACCAGACATTAGAGGGTAAAAAACATTTTTTGTAAGCTACGGACAAGGAAACAACTTTATACGTTTTGCACTCCTTTAGTATCCCTGGGATTTCAGTAGGGCTACACCACTATCGCCCTAACAGGTGACGCCCCTTTTACCCTCAGGACAGGCCTGCGGGTGAAAGGGGCGGAGTTTTGTAAAACAAATAACTAATTAAAGCAGGTTACTTAGAAATCTTTTCCACCACTGTTTGCCAAAAGCTGGCGTCCTCAAACCCGAGCCGCCAGACGGCAATACCGCCCAGATCATAACTGTTCACCAGGTCCAGTTTTATGGCCAGGCTGAACCGGTTTTCAAACCAGACCTCATGCCGGTAGCCCCTCTGGTCGTAATAAATAAGGTAAGGAGCCGAATACTGGTCATTCCAGCGGGCACCACCGTTTCTGGAAGCCAGGGTACCGGCCCTGTTCCAGAGCACTGTGCTGGCCCCTCCAGCAGAAGACCAGTTATAACCGTAGGCTGCGACTCCCATCAAAATCTTTTCCCTGGGTATAGATTTTACCGCATAGTCCAGCACCTGCTGAACCCAGGACAGGGAAGCAACAGGTCCGGGATAACCGCCGGGCCAGTGCTCGTCATAGGTCATCAGCGTAACCAAATCCGCGTATTCTCCTATGGCAGTGTAATCATAGGCGCCGTTCCAGTTATCCAGCGGGTTGTCCCGGGTTTTGGCAGGAATAGAAACGGTTAAAAGGTAACCGGCGGGTTCCAACATTTCCTTTAATTCCTTAAGTAATGTGCTGTAATTGGACCTGTCGGCGGCCGGTACGCCTTCCAGGTCTATATTGACCCCGTCAAAACCATGTTCTTTAATCAACGAGAGAATGTTCTTTTCGAAATTCATCCGGTTTTCCGGCACCGACAGGAGGGTGTGGGCTGCATCGCTGTCAATGGCGTTACTGATGTTGTGAACCAGCATCAGCGATTTTACCCCTTTATTTTTGGCCAGCTCCACACCAGTGGTTATGGGTGTGCCTGTCAGGTTGCCACGGCCGTCTGTTAAATAGCTGAATGTAGCAATGTAGTCAATGCTGGCGTGGTTGGCCAACAGAGAATTATAGGAGAGGTTGTCCCCCGGGTAATACTCGGTGTAATAACCCAGAACAATTCGATTTAATTTGGACTGGCTGGTGCCCGGCTGGCTGTCCCCGCTTGCAGGCTGTTTCGGGACTGTTCCGGAAACACTCTCCCCTTCTCCCGGCGAGCCAGCTTCCGGAGAGCCTTTAGCCACAAGCAACTGCCCTCCAACACCTCCGGTGATACCGTCAGCAGGCAAAACTGGTGCTTTTTCAAAGGCCGGAACAGCAGCTAAGGTTGTTCCAGGGCTCAATTCATTGCCTGGTTCTGCAGCCAGTGACTCTTCAGCGGAACATAAAATGAGGCCTCCCAAAAGGGCCAGCAGGATCAGGGTGAATGAGATTGCAGCTAAGGGTTGTTTCTTCATGCCATCCTCCTAACAGGTAATAAATAAAAAAACTGGTACCCCCCCAGGCAAAACCTGTTAACTGTAACAGCCGCCCGAAAGGATCAACTATATCATTTGACGATATTTGCAGACGATTGTTCCCGTTCCCGCCTTGGTGTATAATAGCAATTAACCATATGGAGGGGTGCCTGAACACTTGCATAGTTTGAAACGCGTTTTATCTTCAAGAAAAGATTTCAGCCTATTACTGATCCTTTTTTTGATGGAATTCACCCGCGGCGCCTTTTATCTGACCTTCCTCCCCCTTTACGCAGTCAAGTATCTGGGCCTGTCCGTCGCTGTTTCCGGACTGGCTATCTCAGCCCATTACTTCGTAGAAACACTCTTCAAAGGGGCAGCCGGTTGGCAGCTGGATCGCCGGGGACACCGGATCCTGAACATCAGTTTCAGCCTTGGCCTGGCAACTTTGTTGTTAATGAAGATGTTTCCCACAGCAGCAGTTCTTGTAATCGGTTCGGCTGTTTTTGGTTTGTCCGTAACACCGGTGTGGCTGGCTGTGGTCAGCGGAGTGGCACCGGTACAGTTAAAAGACCGGGCCTCCCGGATGGGCATTGTCTTTGCGGTTTGGCTGACAGGCGCCGGGGGAGGGCCTGTTGTAATAAGTTTTTTCATCGAAAATAATTACAACCTGGCTTTCTGGTTCTTGATTGCCCTCTGGGGCCTGGCTTTAATAGTGTCGGCAACAATGCCCGGAAAGGGCGCGGACAGGGCAGGCGGCAGCCCGGGCTTCTCCTTATTTAAAGAAGTTGCCAGGATGGCCGGGAACCCCTCGGTCAAGTACATCCTGCTGCCGGGAATGTTCCTCCAGACCCTGGCTGGCGGGCTAATTCTGCCGCTGCTGCCCCTTTACGCCCAGGATGTTATCGGTTTCAGCCCCAGGCAGTACGCCTTTCTGCTTATAGCAGGGGGGGCTGCGGCAGTCCTTTGTTTTCTCCCCATGGGACACCTGGCCGACCGTTTCAGGTTAAGGTACCTGCTGGCTACGGGATTCGGCCTGACAGCCTTATCCCTGGCCATGTTTTCCACAGCCAGAGCAGCGCTCTCTGCCTATTTGCTGGCTGCCCTGGTTGGCTTTTCCTATGCCGTCGTTCTTCCTGCCTGGAATAACCTGCTGGCAAAGTCCATCTCCCCGGAACACCAGGCAACCGGCTGGGGCCTATTTGCTACTGTTGAAGGGATGGGGATTGCCGTAGGCCCAGCCCTGGGAGGGGCCGTGACGAAGTCCTTCGGCCTTACCTCATCCATCATTGTTAGCACAGTCCTGCTTGCCGTCATGGCCTGCTTTTACTTCCTGTACCCGGTGGAAAAGTTCTTTTTCAGGCAGATTTAAAAGGAGAGGCTTGCATCGTGGCACTATCCTTTTTTTACGCAGTTCTTTTAATCCTGCTGGTTTACACCATTGTGCCCACGCTGATGGCCCGTCTGGGGAAGATCGGGGTTATTTCCAGCCTTCCCAAAGGGGGCCGTTGGGTCTCCCTTACCTTTGACGATGGGCCGGAGCCCTGTTACACACCGCAAATCCTGGAGATCCTGGAACGGTACAGGATCAAGGCCTGCTTTTTTGTGGTGGGGACAAAGGCCAGGGCTTACCCTGAATTAATCAAGCAAATAGCGGCTGCCGGCCACACCCTGGGCAATCATGGTTACAGGCACAGAGCCGTCTGTTTTCAGGGACCGTACTCAACAACCCGGGAGATCCGGGAAACCAACCAGGCCATTGAAGAAATCACCGGAGAAAAAGTGCGCTTCTACCGTCCGGCCTGGGGTCTTTTCAATCTATGCTCCATCTGCTATTACCGGCTCAATGGCCTCAAAGCTATTCTCTGGACCTTCATGAGCTGGGACTGGAGCAAAAGGGCTACAGCTGAAAGCATCGCCCGCAGGGTATTGAGCAGAGTGAAGGACGGGGCTATTATCGTCCTTCATGACAGCGGCTCCACACCGGGTGCGGCAGATGACGCGCCCGCCCAGGTTGTAAGGGCGCTTCCCGTAATCCTGGATGGCCTGGAAAAACGCGGGCTGAAGGTGGTTCCCCTGGAGGAAGCGCTTAAGGCAAGGCAGCCCGGCAGGCTGACCTTGAAAAAGTGTGTCCAGCGGCTCTGGGGGATTTTTGAATGGACCTTCAGGAAACTGGGCAGGATCAGGGAACTGGAAGAAGGTAAAAACTCCTTTTACCGCATGGCTCCGCGCCGCTACCGGGGAAAGGAATGGCTGATGCCGGATGGAACCCTGCTCAAGCCCGGAAACACTTATCTGGAATTGCATATAAATAACAACCGGCTACAGGAATTGATTGACGGGGACATGTCAATTGAACGAATAGTTTTGAAGGCGCTCCGGGAAGCGCAGAAGGAACTGCCCCTGCTGGCGGACTTATTGAAAAACAACCCCGCTTATCAAGACGTCAAGATCCTCTTTGGTATTACCCTTCTCCACCGGGGCACCGAGCGCCTGGGTTTTACCTCCATTGAGATGAAGCCGGGCCTCTTCCGCACCCTGACCGGCTGGTACGAACGATGGCTTTTAGCTCTCTTTCACCCATACGGTTATAAAGCTTTAAAAACCTACCGGAAGAAACTCACCCCCAGGTATCTGGTCATGACCCGCCAGGAACTGATCAACCGCTACTACCGCCCGGGGGGAAACAGGTGAAGGGCAACAGGGAAGTTTTTGAACACGAAACATCTTATACTGCTCCCGGCCCAGCGGGCTGGCTCCGGATCTGGCTCCGGATAAAGAAAAATTTCTTTTGAGGTAAATGAATAGATATTGATTGATTAATTAAGGCGTTAACGGGGTGATTGCAAATGAACAGCCACAGGCTGGCTGCTGAGCTCAGAAAGATTTATCCTGAAGACAGGATAATCACCGGGGAACTAGAGCGAAGGATTTATAACTACGACAGCTCCTTTATGGCCAGATTCCACAACTTTATGCCCGACGCCGTTGTGCTTCCCCGCTCCACCGCAGAAGTATCGGCCACCCTGCGCCTGGCCTCGGAGCACAAAATACCCGTAGTTCCCCGGGGTGCTGGCAGCGGGGAAACCTGTGGGTGCCTGGCGATAAGGGGGGGGATTGTGCTGGATCTCTCCTCCTGGGACACCATCGAAGAGGTAGATTCAGCCAACATGCAGGTCATCGCCCGGCCCGGCGTGGTTCATTATAAATTAAATAAACATCTAGAAAAATATGGATTATTCTTTCCACCGGATCCCGGGAGCACCCGGATGTGCACCATAGGCGGCATGGTAGCAAATAATTCCAGCGGCTTGCGGGCCATAAAATACGGTACAACCGAACAGTATGTCCTTGGTTTAGAAGTGGTACTTGCCGGCGGCCAGGTCATCCAAACGGGAGGCGTCAGGTGCAAGGCCCTGAAGAACGTATCGGGACTCAACTTAACCAAGCTTTTTGTGGGCTCGGAAGGCATTTTGGGCGTGATTACAAAGGTGCGTTTGAGGGTTTGGCCCAAGCCCAGAGCCCGGGGCATCGCCATGGCCTGCTTTGCAGATTTGAACGAAGCCCCGGCCGCCGTCCTGGATGTTTACCGGGCCGGCATCATGCCCTCCGGGATTGAGGTCCTGGACGCCTCGGCCATTCGGGCCATCAACCTTTACCGGCCGGATATCAACCTGCCTCCCTCTGAAGCAATCCTGCTCTTTGAAGTGGACGGCAACCCCGCCAGCGTAGAATGGGAAGGCCGTCAGATTGCCGAGATTGTAGGAAAACGCGCCTTTTCCGTGGAATGGTCTACAGACCCGGACCGGATGAAAGACCTGTGGCGGGGACGCAGCGTAGTTGCCGTAGCAGCTGCAAGGCTCCGGCAGGGCGGCAGCAGGATCTTTGCAGGCGAAGACATTAGCGTTCCCCTGGACAAGGTAACGGAAGCCCTGCTCAGAATAAAAGAACTCAGTCATAAACACAGTATCCCCGTGGTCAATTACGGACATATCGGCGACGGTAATGTTCATACAGCCCCTGTCATTAACTTGAACAGCCCGGAAGAGATCGAACGCGCCAATAAACTGGTGGACGATATTCACCGGCTCGCTATTGAGCTTAACGGAACCACCACCGGCGAGCACGGGGTGGGAGCCGTACGAAACCAGTATGCCTGGGATGAACACGGTGAGGCGGTCAATATTATGAAGCGAATTAAGAAAGCCCTGGATCCGGATAACATAATGAACCCGGGCAAAATGCTGCCTGCGGAAGGAGACACAGGTGGTGTTTGAGGAACTTTCTGATCTTAAAGAACACTATTTGCGCTGTGTGCGCTGCGGACAGTGCCGGTCGGTCTGTCCGGTCTTTGAAGAAGTGCGGAACGAAACCGCTGCACCCAGGTCCAAAGTCTTTCTGGCCCACATGCTTTCCAGCGGCGAACTAAGGCCCTGCCCGGAAGCAGCGGCACACTTCTCCAGGTGTATACTCTGCCAGGCCTGCACCAGGGAATGCCCCTCTGCCGTGCCCGTCCATAAAATCATCCTGGCAGCACGCTCAATGCTGGCCAGGGAACATCCTTCCCGGATTCGTGCAACTATCTTCAGGGAAATCTGGACCCGCCCCGCCCTGCTCAAGCTGGCAGCCGGGTTCGTCCGCTGCAGCCAGAGTCTGGGGCTTGTTAAAATAGGCCAGGCCTGCGGCCTTTTGCCGCCCGCTTTCTCCTTACCCGGCAGGTTGCCCCGCCGGCCTGCCCTGAGCTCCCTTCCTGAAATCACACCCGCTGCCGGAAAGTTAACAGCGCGCCTGGGATACTTTCTGGGCTGCTCAACCAACTACCTTTATCCGGAAATTGCCAGGAGTACTGTTTCAGTTCTCTCACAGCTGGGTTGTGAGGTAGTGCTCCCACAAACATTAAAATGCTGTGGTCTGCCCCAGCTGGAAAGCGGTGAATTGGAGGCTGTAGCCCCAATGGTCCATGACAACCTGGCAACTTTCAAACGACTGGGGGTAAACACAATTTTTTCAGACTGCGCCTCATGTACGGCAACCCTTAAAGAACTCCAGGTTCAACAACTCTTTAGCGGAATTGAAATCCTGGATCTCTCCGGACTGCTGCTTGATCTTCTGGACAACTATAATTCCGGTATAAAAGAGCTAAACAGGGTGGCAACTTACCATGATCCCTGCCATCTCGCCGGGGCCCAGGGAATTACCCTCAGTCCGCGCCAGCTGCTCCGTCGAACAGGCGTAGAATTCAGGGAAATGAAAGATGCCGGCAATTGCTGTGGTGGAGGTGGCACCTTTGCCATCTACCACTATGATCTCAGTATGAAAATATTGAGTAAGAAAATTAAATCCATTGAGGAAACAGGCGCAGACACAGTGGCAACCTTCTGCCCCACCTGCATTATGCAACTACGCCACGGCCTGGCTAAACAAAAACTGGCCATTGAAGTGGCACATCCTGTACAACTGCTGGCCCAAAGCCTGAAAACCGGTTTAAACACAAAAAAACCCTACGATTTAGCAGGGTCCAAAGAATAACTCATCTCCAGCAGTTTTATCTATTTCTATTAGTCTCCTCAGGGTTCTTCCACAGGGTTCTGCGCAACCCCTTTAAACATATTCATATTTCAACCGTATAAATTAAAACTTTATTTAAATCAGTCTTTTTCCAGTAGGCTAGCCAGCCAGTTTCCTGGCTTCCACTTCTATTTCCCTGGCCCATTCCAGCCAGGCTTCCTGAATTTTTAACTCCAACTCTACTTCCTGAGCCAGTTCAAGCTCAATCTCGCGCACCAATTCTTTGGACAGAGTTTTAATCATTTATTGTACACCCTTTCTCTTGTTGTACTTTTTTTGTCCGGAAACGGTTTGTGATAATTTTTACTAACTTGGACACCCAAAAACCCTTCGGCCATGCTTTACCTAGCCTGCCAGCTTCATGCCTTGCACTTTGATTTTTCTGGCATAAGCCGCCCATGCTTCCTCAATCCACAACTCCAGTTGCATCTCCCTTGCCAGTTCAAGCTCCATCTCGCGCACCAATTCTTTTGGCATTGTCTTTTTCATTTTAACACCCCCTTTCTCGTTTATTCTCCTTATATCTCCTGAAATCTAAATTGTGATAATTTTTACTAATTTGGTTGTGCGAAACAGCATTCCTTGTTGCCCTAGTTCACCGGCCTGGCTCTCTGGGTTTGTGCTTCGGTCTTTTTAGCATGAATCACCCAGGCTTCCTCAATCATAGCTTCAGTCTGGCCTTTCTTTTTAAGCTCCATCTCTATTTCGCGCATAATCTCTTTTACCATCATCCGCCTCACATCCAGCCACTCCTTTAAAATATTCTCTTTCTATAAATGTGCTTTAAACCCAGCTATAAAGTATCTTTGTGACAGTTATAACAATCTAACCCGTATAAAAATAACGCTTGCCTTTTCTTACGAAGCCAGTCTTCTATCCTTCTCCAGCTTGTTGATAACATTCTTAATCCAGGCAATAAGGATGGCTTCGTTTGTTTTATCCTCACGCCTTGTTTCCTGGGCCAATTCATGTGCTACTTCACAGACAAGTACCTTCTCTATGTTTTTTTGCACATTTTTAACCCCCTTTGCCGGTACAGGACTGAGCAACATAACCAAAAACAATAACACTGATGGTTACCAATTATACAGCTGTTCCGCACTTGATTGTTATAGCTTTCACAAATTTACTTTAAACCAAGAACATGCAAATGATATGCCAGCAATTTCTTTTGAAAAATAAAAAACCCCTCAAAAAGAATAGGGGTTAAGAATTTAAACTATTTCCAGTTCTTACCTGAGCTTGCTCCAATACAGCATGCCCTGTTCTATATTGGTGCAAATAGGGCTAATAAAAGACAAAAATATTATAAAAAATTATAATATAATACAATATATAAAAATTATCTCATATAATAATTCTTTTTACATAATTTGTTTCAAAAAAATGATCACTTACTAATCTACTTTCCTATCTTTCCAAAAGCCTCTTCCAGGGTTCCTCCGCCAGCCTGTCCAGGCGGCGTGATTCCCATATAACTCCATCCCTCAGTAGCGGGTCCTTTATTAACTCCTCCCAGGCCAGGCGGGCTCTGGCCAGGAACCGCCGGTCCAAAAGTCCGATGTCGCCTGCTTTGACCAGGGGACAAAGCAGGGCTGCCCCTTCCTCCAAAATAAGCTTGAATTCCCCGCTTTCAGATATGTAGGGCGCCAGGGGAAATATCCTGCAGGCAAAGGGCCTTTTATCCCTGGGACAGGTTCCGTTGCAGCGGACAAAATACACCACACCCGACCAAGTAGGGCAGAATTCATAATCCTCTGTAGAGTGCTCTTCCCAGATCAACCAGTCCTCTGCCATGGTGAACATAGTTTCCTCCCCTGGCAGAAGATACATTCCCACTCCTTTTTCCCATTCCGAACAACAAGCTGCCCCACACAATTTTCCGCAGTCTACGGGCAAGGGAGTAACATCGTTGAGGAGCTTGTATACCCTGTTCCAGTCGACCAAAAATTTCCTCTCCTAAGTTTATTTCATGTTTTTGGGCTTCTCACTAATAGTAACTGTGACCGTTATAAGTTGACGTTTGCGCACCACCAGCAAATCTGCTTTTGATCCGGTGGGATAGGCTTTGATGGCTGCCACCAGGTCATCAGCAGTGTTAATTTTATTTCCGTTAAATTCAATAATAACATCCCATTGCTGCAGACCTGCCTTTGCTGCGGGACTATTCGGAATCACACCGGCCACCAGGGCGCCCGATACACTTTCCAGGCCAAGATAGCGGGCAGCTTCTTGATCTACAGTGCGGACCTGCACCCCGATCCAGGGACGAACGTTGCTGGCGCTGTTTTTCAGGTCCTCCATCACACTCTGGACCGTACTCGTAGGAATAGCAAAACCTATTCCCTGGGCCTGGGCGTTGATGGCTGTATTAATTCCCACCACTTCGCCGTTTAGATTGAGCAAGGGGCCGCCACTGTTGCCCGGGTTAATTGAGGCATCTGTCTGAAGCAGGTTTTCGTACTGCCGGTCACCTACAGTGATAGGCCTTCCCTTTGCGCTGACTACACCAGTGGTTACCGTATGGTCCAGCCCGTAGGGATTACCAATGGCAATCACCCAGTTGCCCACCCTGATCTGATCGGAATTCCCCAGTTTAAGGTAGGGCAGCTCATTACCTGCATCGATTTTTAACAGGGCCAGGTCCAGGGCGTAATCTGCTCCGATGATCTGTGCCTGGAATTCCTGGTCATAACCGATCACCGTCACACTTATCTCATCAGCGCCGTCAATAACATGCTCATTGGTTAAAATATAGCCGTCCGGTGAAATGATAAATCCCGAGCCGAGACCCTCTTCCTGTTTTGGTACAGGTTGGCCGAAAAACTGGCGGAAAAACGGATCCCTGAAAAATGGGTCAACGTAGCTACTGGAACTAACCCTGGTAGAGATTTTAACAACTGCAGGACTGGAGTTGCTTACCACATCAGCAATGGTATCCGGTCCTACCCCCGGGAGCTGTTCAGCCGTGGCCTGTCCCTGCAAGTCAGGGTTTTTTTGATCGGGGAAAAAATCCCTAAAAAACTGGCAGCCTCCGGCAAACATAATCCCCGCCACGAAGGCCGCCAGAGCGATAAATAAGATTGAGCGTTTCCAGTTTGCGAACATATGCTTACCCCACCTACCCCGGTGAAAATTCTAAAAAAATGGGTCTTAAGTTCCTATTTTAAAATAAAGTTAATCTGAGATGCTGATCTTATCAAGAATCCTCTTGTTTTCCCGTTAAACCCCCCACCCTAAAAACAGCCCGTGTTCTCTTGCAATGCTGTTTACTCTAACAGCTTTTCCCCTCAGCCCCAGTTTATTTAAAATTTCTATACTTTCAATTTCCCAGGAGTCCTTCTTTTCCTCATCAACCCGGCTTTTTTCCATTCTCTATATTATCCTCTGCATTATCCTCTGCCCTTTCTGCCTTTTCCTGTTCTTTCTCTCTCACTTTTCCCTGTGCTTTTTCTTCTACCTTTTTATCCTTCTCTTGCTCATTCTGTATCCCTGCGGGGTCCCTCCTTAATTCTTCTCCGCCGTCCCCATTTAACTCATTGTGTTCCTGTTGGGATTCCTGCGGCCCATTCCCGCCGGGCGTTGAGGCAGCGTTAGCCGGCTCCGCGGGTTCCTCCTGACCTTCGTTTTCACCTTCATTTTCATCTTCATTTTCCTGCTCCGGCGGCACCGGGGCCACCCACCTCATCCGTTCGTCCGCTCCCAGGATGCTGGCCATAACTAAACGGAAGATCTCGGCAGGCTGGTTACCGCCATAGGAAGTCAGGTAATGCCGGCGGTCCATGTCACTTTCATCATAGCCCATCCATATTGCAGCGGTATAACGGGGGGTTATCCCCACAAACCAGGCGTCCTTATTTCCCTGCAGGCCTTTAAAGAGCGGAGTATCCGGAAGCTCGGTGGTGCCTGTTTTCCCAGCCACATCTACACCCCTGATACCTGCCCTGTACCCGGTACCCGATTCCACAGCAGAACGCAAAACGCTGATAATAGCCTCTGCTGTAGAAGCCTCCATGACTGCAACACCTTCCGGATGCCTGTAGAGGATTTCCCCCGCTGCAGTTTCGATTGACCTTATGGTATAGGGCTTTGTATAAATGCCTCTGTTGGCAAAAGCCGCGTAAGCCCCGGCCATTTGTAAAGGAGAAACCCCTCTGGTCAGCCCTCCCAGGGCCAGAGGCAGACAGCGGTCTTCTTCCACCAGCTCAAAGCCCAGCTTCTTTGCGAATTCATACCCGCGGTCTATACCGATCTCGTTGAGCAACCTCACTGCAGCCACATTACGGGACCATTTTACAGCCGTGCGGATACTGATCGGGCCGTAAAACCCGCCCCCGGAGTTCCGCGGTTCGTAGTTACCGGCCTTAAAAGGGGTGTCAAGAATAATGGACTCCGGGGTGTAACCCAGCTCAAAGGCCGGCGCGTAAACAGATATGGGTTTAAAAGCCGATCCGGGCTGCCTAAACATCTGTGTTGCCCTGTTAAAACCACGCCTTGTCCCGTACTCCCTTCCCCCCACCAGCGCTTTAATCGCCCCTGTTTCGTTTTCAACCAGGGCCAGCGCTGCTTCAACTTTATCGGTGGGAAACAGGCCGGGGCGCCGGAAGACATCCTCAGCCTTACTCTGGATTTCCTGTTCCAGGGTGGTATAAATCACCAGCCCGCCCCTGAAAACCTTTTCCTCCCCAACAGCCGCAATGGCTTCTTCAATAACCTGGTCAATAAAGTAGGAGTATCTGTTGTTTTGGCTCTCCCTCAGGCCGTTCTTCAGGTACAGCTGTTCCTTCAGGGCATCCTCCAATTCATCCCTGGAGATGAAGCCCTGCTGGTACATTTTTTCCAGCACCACGTTTCTGCGTCCTATAGCTTTTTCCGGATTGATATAGGGGTCGTAAATACTTGGCGCCTGAATCAAACCCGCCAGCAGGGCCCCTTCGGCAAGGGTGAGCTCCGCCGAATCCTTATCGAAATAAACCCTGGACGCGCTTTGAATTCCATAGGCACCTTCGCCAAAATATACCCTGTTCAAGTATAGCTCCAGGATACTTTCCTTAGAATAGCGCCTCTCGAATTCCAAGGCCAGGAACGCTTCCTTGATTTTTCGCTGTAAACTCTGTTCCGGTGTTAAAAAATACAGCTTCATTACCTGCTGGGTGATGGTGCTGGCTCCCTCCGTAATCCTACCCCCCGACTGGTAATAGTTGAGAGCCGCCCTCAGAATTGCCCTGAGGTCCACCCCGCGGTGGCTGTAGTAACGCTGATCCTCCATAGCCACAAAGGCTTTTTGAACATGCTCAGGGATTCTTTCCAGGGCAACGGGTATCCGGTTGATTTCGGCGTGCAGTTCCGTAATTAAATCCCCATTTTGCCCGTAGACGAGGGTATTCCTGTCAAATGCCGCCACCAGGGCATCAGAAGTGGAAAAGCCTGCTAAAACCCCGGTGGCATATTGATGAGCCCAGCTTAAAACCACTAGAACCATAACCAGCAGGGGCGTCAGAACAATGATCCCGATCTTTGCGCCCCTGCTCTTTAAAATTTTAACGGTTTTGTTCTTGAGATCTAAGGGTTCCATACTAAATAATAGTACGACACAGGCATTTGTAAACCTGTATAATTAAAGAAAAAATTGTCGCCCTCTTTTGACAATAACCCGCTTTTCATAAAAATGCACGTAATTAAAATGGATGTCAAGACTAACAAAGACTGGATTATTACCTGCTCCAGCCTCCAATTTACCGGTATAAGCTGTCTCTTAATATAGAGAATCTTTCCCCATTGGACTTTCTATGTCACAAAAGAAGCCCCTGCTCCGTTTTTATAGAGGACTAAAACCCCTGACAATTACCGTAAAGGAGCGCTGGCCTTGCTTAATCTAAAAAAGCTTCTTTTTACCTTGATGTTTGTTTTACTCGCCCTGATTGCCGGGGTGACCGCCGTCGATAGACACGTGAAAACCAAAGGCCTGGAATTTGTTGTCGATGCGCAGGATTGTCCTGTTAAAACGGCTGCCATCGTGCCGGGCGCCTATGTCTCACCGGAAGGAAGACTCTGCGATATGCTGGCCGACAGGGTTAAAACTGCGGTGGAGCTATATCAAAATAACCGGGTCAAAAAAATTATCATGTCCGGAGATCACGGCCGGAAGGATTATGACGAGGTTAATTACATGCGCCTTTACGCCGAAAAAATGGGCGTGTCCCCGGAGGACATCTTCATGGACCACGCCGGGTTTTCAACATATGACAGTATCTACAGGGCCAAAGCTATTTTCCAGGTGGATACAGCTGTTGTGGTTACCCAGGCCTACCACCTGCCCAGGGCGCTTTACGCGGCCTACTGCCTGGGGATAGATGCTTGCGGCGTGGCGGCGGACAAGCATGTATATGCCGGCGCCAGGCTGTACGAACTGCGTGAGGTCCCCGCCCGCTTGAAAATGTTCGCCCAAATTCACCTGCTTAACGCAAAGCCCCGCTTCCTGGGTAAAGTTATACCCGTGAGCGGTGACGGCCGGCTCACCTATGACTGGGGCGCAAAAAAATTAGAAGGGTTTCTTTATAAACATACCGTTTATGCTGTCTATGGATAATGGAATGTATCTTTTTAGAGGTTTTAGCATATCCACGGCGAAATAGAAATAAAGTTTCTTGACTAAATACGGAAAAAGGAGGATTCACCTTGACGATTAAAGTAGTTGCTTTTAACGGAAGCCCCCGGCCAAAGGGCAATACCTACCACTCGCTCAATATTGTTCTGGACACTCTGGCTGCTGAAGGCATTCAAGGTGAACTGGTACAGCTGGGAGGCAGCGGGGTCTCCGGCTGCAAGGCCTGTTACAAGTGCATGCAAACAAAAAACAAACGCTGCGCCCAGACCGGCGATAAAATGAACTATTTTATTGAAAAAGCGCTGGAAGCGGACGGAATTATTATCGGCTCTCCGGTATATTTCAGCAATGTATCCTCGGATGTAAAAGCTTTTATAGACCGTTGCGGTTTTGTAGCCAAGGCCAACGACAATATGCTCAAAGGCAAAGTGGGAGCCGCCGTCGTATCAGTCAGGCGGGCGGGTGGCACTTTTACTTACTCAGCAATAAACTTCTTTTTCGGCATATCCGAGATGATCATTCCCTGCTCCAGTTACTGGAATGTCGGCATGGGCCTGATGCCGGGGGACGTCTTAAATGATCAAGAGGGTGTAGATACATTCAAAACCCTGGGTCGCAACATGGCCCAACTCCTCAAGCAAACCCGGTGATGGAGCCATTTTATAACACCACCGGTCCGCCGGTTGACTTTTTAGTCCCCTCTGCTCCAATAATGGAGGAGACTTTTAACTTATACCGGAAATGCCGGGAAGGTTGTCCAGTTTATTCAGAATAAAACTGTTTTACCCACAGACAGGAATAATATGCTACTATCCGGGGCTTCATAATTCCAACAGTAAATTGTTTATGTTTAAAGGCAAAAACATGGGAGGGAACATGAAAAAGCCTTTAGCCCGGTCCCGCACCAATTTTATGATTGGCGGCGTATGCGGGGGCATCGCCGAATATATTGGCTGGGATCCCACTGTGGTACGGCTTCTTTACGTCTTGATTTCAGTTATATCCGCAGCCTTCCCGGGCATCCTCTTTTACATCCTGGCCTGGCTTATTATCCCCAGGGAATCCGGTTAATGAGCCGGTACGGCAGTAATACTGTTCATTTTTATAAAATGTCATAGAACAGCTTTATAGAATGTCATAGAACAGCCCCTTACAGCAAGGTGGAGGAATCTTGGCAAAGTAACCGTTAAACAGTTTTGAGACTGTCTTGAAATAGATCCTTTCAGTCATGCAGGCCTGTCCAGTCTAATTACATTGCCGGGGACCTGAAGCTGCCGATTTCCGGAAAATCTTGCCGGGCAACATGCGGCTGTTCAAGCCAGGGCCACGCCGGAGGCCAGTTGCGAGATGCTTGCCTGCAGCTACAGGATGAAGCTGGCGAGAGCCCGGTAAGGAGAAACAAGACAGTGTTTAAGTCCTGCCGCAGGCCCCAGGCCGAAGGCAACGCAGATCAACTGGGTAAAAAACAGAACCGGAAGATTGAAACTGCTGCCGCAGGTCTGGTTAATCCAGAGCTGGTTCACCTCCAGGTTGAACTGGCACATCGGGCAGGGCGTAACCACCAGCGAGGCTCCGGCGCTTTCTGCAGCTTCGATAATGCTTTGCACATAACCCAAAACCTCCCCGGGGGCAGCCGCCGCCCTGGAGCCGCCGCAGCAGCGCACCTTTGCCGGAAAGGGAACGGCCACGGCACCCAGGGCTTCCATTAATTGATCCAGGAACTGCGGGTTTTCCGGGTCATCAAAACTCCCGGGGACGGCCCGGACCGTCTGACACCCCACGTAACCGGCCACATAGAGGCCGGTCAGGGGCTGCCTGACCCGCTCACGGATCTTAGCCAGGCCCACGTCACGGGCAATTACCTCAAGGACCTGACGAACCCGCAGGTTCCCCTCATAGCTAAAACCGCCCTCTGCCAGGGCTTCGTTTGCCCTGCTCCGGAATAAAGCGTCCTCCTGAAAGCGCCTGTTTGCGTCGAACAGAGCCAGGTAACAGGCGCTGCATCCCACCAGCACGTCCAGCCCCCTGGTAGCAGCCAGAGCCAGGTTCCGGGCAGCCAGGACCCGGCTGGTATAGGAGCCGGCCGCCCCCGGAGCGACCGTAGCCCCGCAGCAGTTCCAATCAGGAATTAGCTCCAGGTAAAGCCCCAAGGCCCGGGCAGCTGCTACTAGGGACTTATAGTAGGCCACGGCCGTCCCCTCCAGGGAACAACCCGGGAAAAAACTATACCGCATCTTGAGTTCCCCCCGGTTTTTGAGAATAAAAACAGTATCGTACACATACCCGTTACATGGGAGCCATCAGAAGAACGCATACAAGAGAATAGTTGAAAGCCGCAGCTGGATGGAGAAACGCCACCGGAAGAAAAGAAACAGGCACAGGGCTTTCTTACTAAGTACGACTATTTAGCCTATCCCCCCCTGAGCCAGTGCTTTATCGATAATCTTATTTAAACCCTTCAGACCTTCGATTTTTCGGGGGAACAGGTGGAGCCTCCCGCGCCTCAGCAAACCCAGGCCCGTTCCCTTCATTTTCAGGGACTTCAGAAACACCCCGGCCAGCCCTCCTTCCCTCAACCAGTAGCGCAACATAACACCGGCTTCGCCAACACGGCCGCGCTCCCTCAATTCCTGCCAGAAGGCCTGCTGAAAAGAGGCCCGGTAATGCACTTTAAACCCCGACCTCAGATAACAGAACTGCAGTTCATGCATGACGCCGGGAATATCGATACCCCTGGGGCAACGGACCCCGCATGTGCAGCAGGAAGTGCAAACCCAGATGGTACTGGCGCTTAAAACCTCTTCTTTCCGGCCGGCCCTGATCAGGCTAAAGAGCCTGCGGGGCGTGTAGTCCATCTCCAGCCGTGAAGGGCAGGATACTGAGCACACACCACACTGCATGCACCTTCTGACCTGCGCCCCGCCCTCCAGGGCATAAACCTCCCTGGCAAAACCACTGTCATACAACAGCGGCTGCGCCGCCCCATACCCTTCAAGCGTTTTTACCGCCTCCCTCCAGGCACTGACAGCAATAAAAATAACTTAATAAACCAAACCTTATAAATTGTGTAATCACCTGATTAATTGTTGTACTGGGCACAGGTTTAGCCTGTTAAATACATGATTACCACACTTTATTCTCCTTCTTCCTTTGCTGTAACAAGAAATGTTTCCCATAAAGCTTCCCTGTTTTTTAATGTAATAACTCCTAACCCAAGTTACCCGGTACCCTTTAAAACCCTTTAAGGGGGTTGGGCCCCAAAGCCGCCAGTTCACCTGCGAATCCGTCCAGGATGGCGGGTATTCTGGTATAGTCCATGATCCCCACTTCAACCACCTTGACCCTGCCGGCCTCCAGCCCCATCCTGTCCAGGGTTTCGGAAACATTCATAATCCGGGTCCGGGCCAGTTCGCTGCCGTTGATGAAGTGGCACTGGTAGTCCTCCCCCTGCCTGCAGCCCATCAATAATACGCCATCTATCCCCCGGGACATGGCGTCGGCAATCCAGACCGGGTTCAGCGAGCCGAGACAGCGCAGGGGGATTATTCTGACCCAGGGGTTGTACTTCAGCCCGGCGGCGCCGGCCAGGTCCAGGGCTGGGTAGGCGTCGTTCTCGCAGGCAAACACCAGGACCCGCGGCTTTTCCTCGTATTCTTCAGGGACCTCAATGGACTTAATCATGGAACTGACCAGGGCTACGGAAAAGTCCTTAAAGGAGACGATCCGCTCCGGGCAGGCGCCCAGGCAGGTGCCGCACCGCCTGCAGCGGGTAATTTGGGGCAATGGGTTGGACTTGGCGTCCTCGTTGATAGCCCCGAAGGGACACTCTTCCGTGCAGCGCTTGCACTGGGTGCAACGGCTCATATTGAACTCAGGATAGGAGATGTCAAGGGCCCTGGGGTGAAGTGCCTGACCCCGGGCGGTCATCTCTATACACTGGATGGCCTTGAGGGCCGCACCGGCAGCGTCTTCCAATGTGCTCACCAGGTCCATGGGCTCCCTCACGCTACCCGCGGCGTAGATCCCGGTGCGGCGGGTTTCGTAAGGAAAGCAGATGAAATGGGAATCGGGAAAACCGTATTTCAGAGCCGGCAGCTCCGGCCCCTGCCTGTAATCCAGCTTCAGGATCCCCTGTTCCAGGCCGTCCCCGGCAGCTTCCGGGATCATGCCGGTTGCCAGGACCACCAGGTCCAGCCCTTCCGCCCTGGAGCGGCAGCCTAAAAAGACATCGTCGGCCTCCACGGAGAGGCTTCCCCCCTGGTCCGCAACACGCACAACCTCACCCTGGATGAAAACAGCCCCCGCTTCCTGTACCTTCCTGTAAAAATGCTCGTACTGGCCGCTAACCCGCAGGTCCCGGTAATAAATAAAAACCGTGCAGCCCGGATCCGGCTCAAGAAGGTACAGGGCCTGTTTCAGGGTTTCCTCACAGCAGGCTGCCGAACAGTAGGGCAGGTGTTCCGGGTCCCTGGAACCGGCACACTGGATAAAGGCGATCCGCCTGGCCTCCCTGCCGTCCGAGGGACGCGCCACCCGGCCGCCGCCCCGCAGGGCCAGTTTCTCAAATTCTGAACTCACTATGATATCCGGGGACGTCCCGTAAGCCAGGTTTTTCAACCGGGTGAGTTTAGCCGGATTATAGGCGCCGGCGCCGGAAGCCACGATTATTGAACCCACCCGCTCCTTCAGCAGGCGCTTCCCCTGCCTGATAGTCACATCGAACAGGCCCGGGCCGCCGGCGGTTCTTTCGATGGACGCGCCGCGGTAAACCACAATGCCGGGATGGCTTTCCACCTCCCTGGAGAGCTGGTGGATCGGGTTTTCCATCAACTCTGTGTAAGGAGGCTTTAACGGCGCACACCGGTAGACATTCCGCAGCCAGCCGCCCAAAGAGTTTTCCCGCTCCACCAGGACAACCCGGTAAGCTGCCCGGGCCGCTTCCAGCGCGGCGGTCAGACCGGCCAGGCCGCCCCCCACAACCAGAATGGTTCTGGAGGGGTTTTCCAGGCGGAAGGGTTCAGGAACAGCAACACTGCCCACCCGGGCCAGGCCCATGCGCAGAGCGTCCTCCGCCAGCATTTGGATATCTTCGCTGCCGGGCTCGTGGCACCAGGCAACCTGCTCCCTCAAATTGACCCTGACCACCGGTATACCCGGCCCGTAATCAAACAATTTGACGTAAAACCTGGGCGAGCATGCTGCCAGCACAACCGCGTCCACATCCCCCTCCGCCACGTCGCCTTGAATCAGGCCGGCGTCCTGTCCGCAGAAATAAACGCTCTCCCTGATCAGCGCAACCCGGCGGTCAGCTTCAGCAACCTTGAGCAGACCGGCGGGGTCCAGAACCTCCCCGATACCGCAGCCGGAACAGAGATAGACGCCAATTTTAGCAGCCATGACCACGCCTCCCCACCCATTGAACCGCCCGGAGCGCGGCCGCGGCTCCGCTGCGCACCGAAGGGGCCACCTCCATGGGCCTGGTGGCACAGCCGGCGGCATAAAAACCTGGCGCCAGGACCGGTCTCACGAAGCCGTCCCTGTCCCTGGCTGAAGCCGGAATTCCGGAGCACAGGGGTGAAGGGGCCATGCCCGCAGCCAGCACCACCAGCTCAAAGACTTTCTCCATAACCCGGCCGTTGAGCTGATTCTCCACCAGGACCAGCAGGTTCCCGGTGGCGGTGTCTTCTCTAATCTCACCGGGCTTCCCTTTGATCAGCTCTATACCGGTCCTTTCCCGTACCCCGGCATAAAAGTCCTCGTAAAACCCCCTGGCCCGGATATCAATGTAAAACATGGCAAGCCTGGTTTCCGGGTAACGTTCCCTGACATAAGCCGCCTGTTTTAAAGAAACCAGGCAGCAGACACCGGAGCAGGTCCGCAGGTGGTTCTCGTCCCGGGAGCCGGCACACTGCACAAAGGCTATGCTGGCCGGCTCCCTTCTGTCCGAGGGGCGCAGGATTTTACCCGAGGTGGGGCCATCTGGTGCAGCCATCCTTTCCAGCATCATGTTTGTAATTACGTTGGGATAACGCCCCCCACCGTAATTACCCAGCCTGGCTGTGTCGTAGGGGTCCCATCCGGCCGCCCAGATCACGGAGCCGGTTTTAAGGAACAGCGTCCTCGGCTCCATCTCCAGGTCGATTGCCCCATAGGGGCAGGCTTCCGCACACCTGGAGCAGGAAGGACCCCAACAGGCCTCACCGTCAATCACGTAGCGGTAGAGGAAGGCAAGCCTGTGGGGCAAGTAGATAGCCTTCGTCCGGTCAAGGCCGAAATTAAAGGTATTGGGCCTCTCCGCAGGGCAGGCCTCTGCGCACCTGCCACAGCCGGTGCAGTTTTCCTTCACAAAGGTGGGCTTTAAACTTACCACAACCTCAAAGGAGCCCTCCCCGCCCGAAACGGCAATTACCTCTGCTGATGTCAAAAGGCGAAACCGGGAATTTGCCGCCAGCCTTTTAAAAACAATCTCAAGACCACAACCAGGAGGACACAATTTGGGGAAATACAGGTTCAACTGGGCAACCCGCCCCCCCAGGCTGGGTTCTTTCTCCACCAGGAGCACGTCGAAGCCTGCTTCAACAGCTTCAACCGCAGCGGTTAGCCCGCTAATCCCGCCGCCGGCCACCAGAATGGTCTCGTTCATGGGACTTAATCAAAGAATGTGGAGTACCGGGCGCTTCACGCAGGTCCACTGGCCGTTAGCCGGGTTCCAGGTAATGTTGGCAAAACAATGCCAGTTCTTCTCGTCCATTTCCGGGTAGTCGGCACGGAAATAGTAGCCCGGCCAGCGGGTCTCCTCCCGGAAGAGAACGGTCCGGACGTGGGCTTCGGCCTGCCAGGTGCGGTGGACATTTTCCCAGCACCGCATCAACTCGTGCAGGTCCTGGGCCGCCAGTTTTTCTGCGTCCTCCCGCAGGAAGGCCAGGAGCTCCAGGGCCCTCTCCAGGGAAGGAGCATTGGTTGTAAAATTGGCGCTTACGCCGCCGGCATACTCGTCCATGAGCTTCTGCAGCCGGTACATGTACATCTTGGGCCTGATATAGTTCGGATTGATGTCGTGGTTCGTCGTGTAGTTGCGGTATTTCTCGTATGTTGCCAGCGGCCGGTAGGTCCGGGCCTTGAGCTCCTCCACAACAGCCCCGTCGACATCCGGCTGGACGTTGTTTTCCAGGATGAACTTGATCGCGGACTTGGCAGCAATCCGGCCTTCGGCGTGAGAACCGGAGGAGAACTTGTGGCTGGAGGCCCCGGAGGCGTCACCGGCCGCGAACAGGCCCCGGACCGTGGTCATATTCCCGTAGCCCCAGAAATATTCGGGCGGGGCCAGGTCCGCCGGACCGCTGACCCAGGCTCCGGAGGCCCCTGAATGGGAACCGATGAAATAGGGTTCTGCAGCTGCAATTTCTGAAGAACGTTTCTCCGGTTCGGTGTTGGTGGCGGCCCACAGCAGCGCCTGGGAAATGGTCATATCGAGGAAGTCCTCCCAGGCCTCCTTTTCCAGCTGCTTCAACTTCATCTTTATAGCCTTTGCATCCCCCTCTCCCTGAGCGGCAAGCCGGGCAATGGCCTCGTCGGTGCGCATGTAGATAGGCCCTTTGCCTTCAACACTATCCAGCATGCCCAGGTAATTGCGCAGGTTTGCCGGAATGGGCCTGGCCAGCCCGTAGGGTCTCCATTTTTCAAGCTCAGCCCGGCGCTTTACCATGTACTCGCCACCCAGGGCACTGGTGGCCCGGGACTTGAAGTGGAGGAACCAGGCGCCCACCGGGCCGTAGGCGTCCTTGAAACGGACGGGAATGAAGCGGACTTCCTGGCAGGTCATCTCGGCTCCGGAACGGATTGTGAAGTAGGCGCTTGAGCCGGTGCTGAAAGGGGGATACCAGCTGCGGCCCAATCCCTCCCCGGTAGAACGCGGCTTAAAGACCCCCACCGCGCCGCCCATGGCCGCCAGGACTGCCTTTGCCTTGAACACGTAAAACTTGTTTTCGCGGACACTGAAACCCACTGCCCCGGCCACCCGGTCACCGTCCAGGAGCGGCTCCAGGATAAAAACACGCTCGTAAATGTTTTCCGGGCCCAGGGCGTTTTTTGCGGCCTCCGCAACTATTACCTTATAGGACTCGCCGTGGATGAGCAGCTGCCAGCGCCCCTCGTTAACGTATTTCCCTTCTCCGGTCTTCCAGATGGGAAGTCCCCACTGCTCAAAAAGGTGCACCGAAGAGTCAACGTGGCGGGCAATATCGTACACCAGGTCCTGGCGGGTGATGCCCATCATGTCCCTGGTCACATAATCAACGTATTCCTCAACCGTGTTTTTGTTTTGAGCCCGGCCCGCCAGCCCCATGTACTGATTGATGGCGGAGAGGCCCATGGCCACGGCGCCGCTGCGGTCAAGGGCAGCTTTATCCACCAGAGTTACCTTGACTCCGTACTTTTTGCCCCAGTAGGCCGCCTCCACGGCTGCCCCGCAGGCTGCCATGCCGCCCCCCAAAATCAGCAGATCGGTGCTGACTTCTATAGTTTCAAACTCCGGGTAGACCAGCTCAACCCCCTCCTCTCTTCATTCACTTTCATCTCTTCAAAACAGGGAGCTCTACACCAAGTGAAGCCGGCTCGGTAAAAAGGTAGGGCATGTTGATGTCCTCAGCTTTATCCGGACCAAATTTCCCGCCGGGTACCGCGCTGCCTTCCTCCGTGGTCCGCACGGGAAACTTGAAGCGCTTCACGGTCCCGTTACGAAAACGGATCGTCCATAAAATACTATCTGTGCTCCGCAGGGGTATGGCACTGGCGCCCAGCGGCACGAAATCAGCGTAGCCCCGCAGGTCAATTGCCTGCTGGGGGCAAATTTTACCACAGCAGAGACACTCCCAGCACATCCAGGGGTCCCGGTTATGCGCCTTCATGGTCGCCTTGTCCAGCACCATCAGGTCATTGGGGCAAGCATACATACAGGCTGTCCTGTCCCGCCCCTTGCACCCGTCACACTTTTCGGCAATGATAAAAGCCGGCATATAAAACACCTCCTTTTTCAATTCCGGCGCTTACAAACCGGAAACAAAGTGCACGCCTGATTAACCTTCCTTCTATAACTATTTAAAGAAACCGCAAATCATGCTCTAAAGTGTCTGCCGCAGCTCCTGTACATTTAAGCAAAAACAAACAACGGGGTGCCACATCAAAGAACAAATGAATGTCCCTTATCTCTCGCTCCATGAAGCAAACAGCCTCAATAAAACAAAAAAACTGCCCCCTGGCAAAGAGGTACAGTAGATCTGGACAAAAGATGAATAAAAGATTAACGTTGTCCGGTAAATTCCATTGCACTCAGCCCCGGGCTTTAAGCGCCGGTAGTCTGTTGGAACAAGTTGCGCCTGATATTCATAAAATATCTATATGCCCGGTTTATTTATTCTTAAATCCATTTGAAGGGGGACGTTTTTTGCTTTATCTATTACCAGAGCTTATCAAATACAAGGATAATGCTGTCAAACTTGCAGAGCTTTATTACGAGCACAGGACCATGCTAATGAAATTAAAGGATCGCTTTCCCAACTGGGAAAAATACGTTAACCAGTACCTGTCGGCAGAAGTACGCGCGGCTTTGAGAGAAAGAGGCGTCCCCCTATAAAGGACGCCCTTGTTTTTCCCGGCCCTGTCCAGCCAAAGGAATTTCCGCAGCAATGGAACGCCCTGTTTTATTTTTTTCCCTTCTTCTACTTCTAATAGGCAAGGCCTGGTCGCATTAACTGTTTATTTACCTTTAATATTAGCTGGATTCAAGGAGCAGGCGATTTCCCAGGCAGGACTTTTAAGCAGCTGCAAGGAATAATTAAGTAAATACATTAGCAGGGAGGTTAAAAATTTATCAAAAGGAAGGTGAAAAACCTGGTTTCCTGGCAGGTCACCGGAAAAACGAGTTAGATACAGGTTAGTCTTTTAATCATTTATAGTGCGGTGGTACCACATTACGAAAGGCTGTTGCCGTAAATATCCAGGCAAAGGCAACAACTGCTACCGGGCAGCATGTTCGCATCAGGCAATTGCATGGTAACTCCACCCGGAATACAGGCGGAGCCTATAGCCCTGCAGTTTAATCCTGTGACCCTGCCTTCCGTTAGTCGGCGGAAGAGGAACCTCGTTAAATCAGATTTATGCAGGTTCAGAAACCAGTGGAAAACATTGATCAGCGTTGACCTGGCGAAAAAGCTGGCTAAATACATTCCCTGGGAACCCAAGGTGGGAGATCTGACCATCGTTTTCGGGGAAGCCGGTGAGGAAATTATCGAACCCATTAATCTGAAGCACGAAAAGGAGAAAAAAATTCTCCTCTCCCTTCGCAACGTGGGCCACATCGTTTGGCTCCCCCGCTTGACCATGCTGCTCTACGAATTAAAAAAGCGTTCAGAAAAAGGCTTTTCATTGACCTACGACAGGGAAACCGACAGCTGGTGTTACCGGGACGAGAGGATGGAAATCTGCAACAGTAGTCCCGAGGACGCGGCAGCCCGGGCTTTGTTGAGGCTGCTGGAAGAAGAAGAAGAAAAGGTCTCATGATTTCTACCCTTCATTTTTTCCCTGGTGCTGGCGCAAGGTTAGCAACATGGCTGTTTAAATGCTGCAATTCTTTATTTAAAACTCACAGCTCAGCCCCTTGATCTCAAGGGCCTGGTAGATTTGTTCATCACCCACCAGGTTGATCCGCAAACCCTCCGGAGCAAAAACAGCCCCTTTGGAAATGTAGACCTTAATCCCACCGGACATAAATTCATCATAATTCTCAGGTTCGGGCGGTTCACCTTCAATCACCACAGGCATAATAACGAGGCCGAAGCAACCGGACATCTCCATCACTTCAATGGTAACAGCATCAGCTCTTTTTAAAATGAAGTCCCTGGCGTCTTCGGAAACCTGGATTTTGATCATCTTATTCAGCCCCGAAACATTTTTATTTTTGAGTTAAAAAATAGGTAACTCTGACACTATCTCTAACAATAGCTTTCAACAGTATTAGTTATAAATGAAAACTCCTTTGCCCCTAGTCACAATGATTAAACCTATGTTTCAATAGGAGCAGCGAAGATATTAAAGAAAAGTAAAGACGTTAAGGAGAAAAGGGCTTAGAAAAGGGATAGTTAAAATATGTGAACATGGCCAAGATACCAGGAGGAAAAAGTATAACCGTCGATTGGGGAGATAAGCTTAAAAAGAGATAGGACTTAGCTTTAGACTTGTTTCGTTATCAAATAATATAACAAGCGAAAGATAGATCTGTGTTAAATATCATCAGTATTCTCACTTTTCGCCGTTAGCAGGGGATATTATTCTAATAATTGAAAAAAGCAACCGGTTAATCCCTGTTGCTTCCTCAAATACGCCTTTTCTTTTTTGTTGCGATTTTTTTCTGCAGCTTAACAAGATAGTTTAATTTGCGAATTAAATGGTGCCCGAGACCGGAATCGAACCGGTACGAGCCTTGAGGGCTCGCAGGATTTTAAGTCCTGTGCGTCTGCCAGTTCCGCCACTCGGGCATGTTTATGTTGATCTTGATTGGTGCAATCAATAGCTTATCATTTTTTTGAACAATTATCAAGTGGTTGTATGTAGTCAACTTTAAGGTTTTGGCGTATTATTTTACATAATACTAAAATTGCCCCCAGGTTCAATAACCGGCCCAACCGGTGAAACTGCCCGGGGGCTTCCAATTTATGTTACTAAAATACGTGAATAATTTACCGGGGAGTGTATAACCCGCCCAGCGTATTAAGAAAGGACCAGAAGGGTAATTTGTCCATAACCAGGGTATAAAATATGACCATCCCCGGCGCTTCACCTTATCCTTCCAACACCCTTCTTAAAAACATCCGGGTTCGTTCGTTAGCTGGATTATTGAAGATAACTTCGGGGACATCATCTTCCACGATAACTCCACTGTCCATAAACATCACCCGGTTGGCCACCTCCCGGGCAAAACCCATTTCATGGGTAACCACCAGCATGGTGAGCCCGCTTCTGGCCAGGTTTTTCATCACCTTGAGCACTTCACCCACCAATTCGGGATCGAGGGCGCTGGTGGGCTCGTCAAACAGCAGGGCTTCTGGTTCCATGGAAAGTGCCCGGGCGATGGCCACCCGCTGTTTTTGACCGCCGGAGATCTGGTGAGGCTTGGCTTTGATGAATTGGGACATACCTACCAGTTCCAGATATTCCATGGCAGTTTTTCTGGCCGATTTGACGTCTTTTTTCAAAACCTTGACCTGCCCAATTACGCAATTATCAAGCACTGACAGGTTATTGAACAAATTGAAGTGCTGAAATACCATACCTAATTTGGCCCTATAGACCGAGTTATTCATTTTACCCTCTAGGATGTTACGTCCATGGTACAGTATTTCCCCGCTGGTGGGATATTCCAGCAGGTTAAGACAGCGCAAAAGCGTGGATTTACCGGAACCGCTGGCGCCGATGATACAAACCACTTCGCCCTTGCTGACCGAAAAATTTATGTCTTTCAATACTTCGTTAGTGCCGAAAACCTTTCGCAAATGCCTGACTTCTATAATCTTGTCCATTATCTATCCCTGCCCACAATCCTTAATTCTGCTTCTGGAACCGTCTGTGAACCATGGATGGTAAAGACCGAGGGGCCCTCCAGCTTGACCTCCAAATATCTGAGAATCCGGGTAACGGTAAAGGTCATTATAAAATAGATGATACAGGTAATCAGAAAGACTTCAAAATACCTGTAGTTAATCCCCGCCACCGACTTGGACAAAAAGAAAAGTTCAGTTACTGAAATAACGCTCAGTACAGAGGTATCTTTAATATTAATTACAAATTCATTGCTGGTTGCAGGCAGAATACTGCGTAAGGCCTGGGGAAGAACAATATTGGCCATAGTCTGGGCGTGAGTCATGCCGATAGAATGAGCCGCTTCGAATTGACCTTTGTCTACGGCGAGGATACCGCCCCTGACAATTTCTGCCATATAGGCACCGGTATTGATGGACACAATAAAAATCCCCGCTGGAATCGGAGATAAATGGATGTTATAGAGCATCGCCGCGCCATAGAAAATGACCATGGCCTGAACAATCATGGGAGTACCGCGAAATACCTCTATATAACCTAATAAGAAAAAGTTGACAATCTGAAAGACAATTTTGGCTGGCATGCTTGTGTTTTGATCAATGGGAATGGTCCTGATAATACCAATCAGGATACCAATTAGAAAACCGATAATTGTACCGGATAAGGAGATAATTAATGTATTTCTGGCCCCCATTAAAAACAGGGGCCAGTTATTTTCGAAAATATAAAATACCCAGCTCAAGAATGAACTGTCCGCAGATATCATTAATTACACCCCGGTTGCATGTTTATTGTCCGGCAGGCTGGTTCTTAATCGCTTCATCCATCATGGCTTGTCTTTGCTCCTCGGATATTCCGGCCAGAATCTCGTTGACCCGTTTGATGTCGGGATTGCCTTTTTTAAAGCCCACCGCTACGGCCACATCCTCATCAGAAGCCTCAAAGCCTTGTCCCTTGGCAAATTCTACCATAGCAAATTTTGGGTTGGCAGTTGAAGCCGATATGCCTTCCGGCCTTTCTGATACGTACCCGTCAATAATACCAGATTCCAGAGCTACGCGCATAGCAGGAAAATCATCCATAGGTGCCATTTTCTGCACACCTTTGATTTGATCAATTACCGTATAATGGAAAGTATTAAGCTGAGCAGTAATTTTAGCGCCGGCAAAATCCTGAATGCTGGTAGCCTTTTCATAGGGAGAACCCTTTCTGACCACAATTACCAGATCAGACCTATAGTAAGGATCGGAAAAATCAAGGGTTAGCTTTCGATCCGCAGTGGGTGACATGCCGGCAATAATGGCATCAATAGTGCCAGACTGCACCGCTGGTGTCAGACCGTCCCAGGCCGTTTTCACAATAACCAGCTCCCGGCCTAGGCCTTCGGCAATAATCTTGGCAATTTCAACATCATAACCACCAGCAAATTCATTGCTACCGGAAATAGGCACCGCTCCGTTGCTGTCGTCGGGCTGGGTCCAGTTAAAAGGTGCATAGCCGCATTCGAGTCCCACCTTGAACGTTTTGGGTTGCTGTTGGCCGCAACCTATCGCGGTTATGAGCAAGCCCAGGGCCAAGGCCGCACATAACGCCAGTTTTAACACTTTCTTCATAAACTTAGATCCCTCCACTAAATAAATTTTTTTGCCCACTAACACACGGGACATCTGCCCCTGCCACAATAATAAATTGTTGTGACAAAAACAGATGTATAATAGAATCCCATGTCTTATAGTAACGTATGAGTAAAATTAATGTGGGTTTTCAGTATAGGGAGCAGTAAAAACAGGTAAAAAAAGA
>LFSA01000073.1 GCA_001512635.1 Pelotomaculum sp. DTU098
GTCAGGGTGGTTTTACCGTGGTCCACGTGTCCGATGGTACCGATATTAACGTGGGGTTTGGTGCGTTCGAACTTTTGCTTTGCCATTGAATTTGCCTCCTCACTGGTTATTATAACCACTTTGCAAAAACACGACTAAAACAAAACCGCTACTGACTACAGGCAAGCTGATCACAGCTTCGACAGGAAAGGGCTAATTTATGACGGATTGAACCAGATCCAAGCCGCAAGTTGCTACCATAATAAACAATATTATACAGAAGCCGGCAGGTCATGTTTTATTTCTATAGAGTGCCGCAAATTCCTTCCGGGCTGTAAAAAAAAACAACCTGTGCCAGCAGGGCCAGCCAGTCAAGTTCAGGTTTAAGAGCCAGGCTGAAATAAGTTGACCGGGCAATGTACCTACGCCCGGTTAAAGGTTTGAAGCTGCCGGATTCATTATTTTCATCATTAAACCGGAAATAATTTGCCGGGCATCTTCTGAAGACAAAAAATAAAAAGGCCGGTGGAATACCAGCCTGTTATGTACTGTGGTAGCGGCGCAGGGACTCGAACCCCGGACACCACGGGTATGAACCGTGTGCTCTAACCAGCTGAGCTACGCCGCCGCATGGTCCTCACTTCTGATGTCTTCTATATTCTGACGTCCGGCCTCCGGCCTCTATCTTCTGACCTCAGACCTCAGACCTCCGACTTCTGAAATTGGAGCCACTAACCGGGATTGAACCGGTGACCTCATCCTTACCAAGGATGCGCTCTACCTACTGAGCTATAGTGGCATGTTCATCATTCAGCCTTGCTTGCAGCTTTACCAGCCTTTCCGTGCAAGGTCCTTCAGGCCTTGCAAAATATAGATTAGCACATCCATTCAGCCTTTGTCAAGAAACCTTTCCTGGTATTTTATTTTAACGGGTCCCGCCTTCCCCAGCTATTAATTATCACCAACTGGCAAGCAAATGTCAACTATCCCCGGGGAGTATATTTTGGAGTAAATTATAACGTTTATTCAACCGGATAAACCAGGCCGCTGATTGACCCTGGAAGAGAAAGGCCAGCGACACCATGAGGGCTGCTTTAACGCCAAAGGCAGTGGCAGCCACCCCCATGGAGATGGCCAGGTTGCACAGGACCGTGCTGAAAACCAGGGTAATGGTGTTCTCCCCGTTAAAATAAAAGCGGCCGAAGGTCAAGGAGATAAAGTAATTTGCCGCGTAAAAAAGCGCCTGCACCAGGACCGCCAGCAGGAACAAATTGGACTGGGAGACAATGGTATGGGCATTTGTACTCATTCCCGTAAAAATAATATAAACCATGCCCCAGACAGTAACTGCTGGCAGGTTCGGCTTAATTACAGTGTAAAACTCTTCCTGGGTGTATTTCTTTAAGATCAGCCTGTAGGTAACCATACCCAGGGTTAAGGGTACAAAGACAACCAGCGTTATGGTTTTTAAGGTTGCCAAAACATCGATCTGAATATAGGTCCCAACCATCACCAAAAGGTACCAGGGCGCAAGCAATGAGCCTAAAACAAGGCTTATTACCGTAAGTTTGATGGCAGCCGGAATATTGCCTCCGCCCAGCATGGTAAAGGCGATAGTCATGTTTGATGTGGGCAGCAGGGAGGCAATAGCCAGGCCGGCAAAGAGCTGCGGGTCGTCCACTAAAAAGAGAACCCCCAAAAGGTAGGCCAGCAGGGGTACGATGAAAAAGTTTATCCCCAGAGAGACCAGGATCAGCTTCTTGTGGGCAAGGTTGATGATTTCTCCCAGTCTAAAACCTATCATCATCGGGTAGATCATAACCATTGTAACCGGTAATATGTAGTTTTTGAGCGGACTTGTATCGACATAAAGCCCCGTTATAAATCCCGTCACCAGGACCACGGGGATGGTCAGGGCAATGTTCCGCGCAGGAAGCAGGAGCAAGTTCATAATTAAACCACCAGGTTGCCGGATTCATCCATGCCGCTGGCGCGGCGCCTGCAGAGGTTGAAAATGTCTATTCAGGGCAAGTGTTCCACAATTACTCAACTACCGATCAACATGTATTCAACAAACAGGCCTTGATCCCTTTGTAAGCTGGTTATTTAACCAAAGATTAAGGTTGCCCGGCCGAAAGGTTATTGAAACGGAAAAGGCCGGACACAAACAAATACAAATAGCACCTCATCTCCTGAGGTGCCTGATTTTCCTGGTTGCGGGGGAGGGATTTGAACCCACGACCTTCGGGTTATGAGCCCGACGAGCTACCAGCTGCTCTACCCCGCGACGTTAACATTATATTATGTTAACATTTATATTATATCACAAAAGATTCTCGCGGTCAAAGGGACCGCTCATCTTTTTAATAGCTATGGTGGAGGGGGCTGGATTCGAACCAGCGAAGGCTTCGCCGGCAGATTTACAGTCTGCTCCCTTTGACCACTCGGGAACCCCTCCATATGGGATGTGTGACGCTAGAAGTGTTGTGCCTTTACAGGCTTAAAGCCCCTAATTTAAGCTCACTTCTAACTTCGCATTGCTTACTTCTCAACTGGAGCCGGCGATGGGACTCGAACCCGCAACCTGCTGATTACAAGTCAGCTGCTCTGCCAATTGAGCTACGCCGGCACTGACACGTTTATTATTATAAGCGATCAGTGAAACGCTGTCAACCGTTTTTAATCTGGAAAATACAGCAATGATGACTGAATAAGTGCAGTACCGGGTACCAAAGTTGTTGGACTTATTGAATGCTGAATTACTCAATGTAAACTGTACCGGTACTGTACCTTAAGATAAAAAAGGCCTTCCATAGACCTATACCAACAGGTTAACTGATTAAATTAAGCTTCTCTTTTCTCCAGGTAGCGCTCCAGTTTGCGCTTAACACGCTGCAGGGCGTTGTCGATGGACTTGACGTGGCGGTGCAGGTCTTCGGCGATTTCCTGGTAGGACTTGCCATCCAGGTAAGACATGAGGACCTTCCATTCCAGTGAACTCAAGATTTCGCCCATCTTCTCCTCGATATCGTCGAATTCCTCCCTGGAGATAATCAACTCCTCGGGGTCCGTAATCTTCGAGCCGGAAAGGACATCCAGCAGGGTGCGATCCGAATCCTCATCATAAATGGGTTTGTTCAGAGAAACATATGAATTCAACGGGATGTGTTTTTGCCGGGTGGCGGTTTTGATGGCTGTGATGATCTGCCTGGTAATGCACAGTTCGGCAAAAGCACGGAACGATGACAGCTTGTCCAGGCGGAAATCCCGGATAGCCTTGTATAGCCCAATCATGCCTTCCTGGATGATGTCCTCACGGTCGGCGCCGATTAAAAAATAGGAGCGGGCCTTAGCCCGGACAAAATTCTTATATTTGTTTATAAGGTACTCCAATGCGGCATCGTCGCCCTCACGGGCAAACTCAACTACATCCTCGTCAACCAGCGCCTGGTAACCGTCAGGAACTTCCCTCTGGGCTTGAAACACCACATTATCCCCCCGCTTTGCTCAATTCCCATGAAAAAACAAAAAGCCTCTCCCTTTCCAGCAATAAAGTCCGGCTTTACCCGGAAGGTTGCTTTTCTTTCCACAGGGCAAGGTGCAGTTTGTGTCAAGGCGTTTTTCTGTCAAGGGTCATACTTATTATAACGAAGGGGTAAAAGCTCGTCAAGGCAAAAATGGGGACAGCCCGGTTTGCAAGCGCTACTTTTGACGGCGCCATTTTTCCAGCCTGGAGCGGATGTTGGAAACAAGCCTGTTTTCCAGGTAACCGTCCGTCGGGCGGCTCTGCCTGTAAAACCGCTCGCTCTCCTTCTTGGCCAATTTGACCTGTTCCTTTAGTTCTCTCGGGGTCAGCCTGTACGCACCCCGGCCGAAAATAATGGCCTGCTCGGCCTGGTCGGAAGTTGCCACGTAAACTTTGCCCTGGCCATGGAAGCTGCCTACCAGGCGCTCGATAAGGGCATCGGCGCTTTCCCCCACCTGGGTGTAAATGACCTCAACACCATCGATAATTTCGCTCCTTTCGGCGGTGTTTTTAAAGTGGTGGGCGTCAAATACCAGGATTACCCTTTGACCGGTAAGGGCGGCATAATCGGCCAGGATTGAAATCAGCCTGGATCTGGCGTGGTCCAGTGAGGATTCTTTGAGCCTCTCCAATTCCGGCCAGGCGTAGATTATGTTGTATCCGTCAACAATGAGCGTTTCCTTCATTTAAGAGCCTTTCTTCTTTGTCTCAATACCTCATAGGCAAACAGGGCGGCCGCAACTGAGGCGTTAAGGGAGTTGACCCGGCCGTGCATGGGAAAGCGCACCAGGATGTCGCACCGTTCCTTTACCAGCCTGCCCAGTCCCTTACCCTCACCCCCAACGACCAGCGCCAGCGGCCCGTCCAGAGGGGCATCCCAGTACAACTCCTTCCCGCCGGCGTCAGCCCCTGCGATCCAGAGTCCCCTTTTCTTCAAGTCTTCCATGGTCGCAGGCAGGTTAGTCACCCTGGCCACGGGTACGTACTCCACAGCTCCTGCAGAAGATTTGGCTACAGCCTGGGTTAGGGGGACCGAACGGCGCCGGGGAATAATCACCCCGTGAATGCCTGCGGCCTCGGCGGTCCTGAGAATGGCCCCCAGGTTGTGGGGATCGTGGATTTCATCCAGGAGCATTAACAGGGGATCTTCCCCCGGCGGCACAGCCTGTAGGATATCCTCAACTTCTACATACTCCCGGGCGGCAGCCAGGGCCACCACCCCCTGGTGGGCGGTTTCCGGAACATACTTGTTGAGGCGCTGCCGGTCCACCCTTTGGACAGGGATGCCTGCATTCCGGGCCATGCTGAATATTTCCCGCAAGGGGCCGGAGTCACTGCCCTCAGCAATCAGGATCTTGTTAATGGGGCGGCCCGCACGCAGGGCCTCCTTCACCGGGTTGCGCCCGGCAATGACGTCTTCCAGAAAGAATCCCCCCTGTTACCTCATTATCGATGGTTTAAGATTATCCTGCAAATTCTATTATTTAAATATCCTTTTTAAATATAAATAGTTTTTCTAGATTATCTTTTCCAAAGTACTCACTTAAATCTCTGTTTCAAGACCTTTACCTGCGGGTGGCAGGAAGGTAAAGTGTATATATGTGCAAAGGTGTAAATGTGTATGTATAGATGCAGTACGTATAGATGCAAATAGGTAAGGATGACAAATGGCAGTTAACAACAGACAGAAACACGACAATACCTGTATTACCCGCAATAACTCCAATACCTGCAAGATACAGGTGCTTGTACCGGGCGGTTAAACTTCGAACAATAATGACAAAAGCCCTGTTAAGGGCTTTAACAAAAGTTCCTGGTTTCCTGCCTTGGGGGTTGATTTTTTTAAGCTGACCCCTAAAGATTTGAGGCCTTCAGGCTACAGGTTTAAATAATCCCTTCTGACCTCCTCGCTTTTGCCGCAGCTCATCTCGCCTTCCGGGCAGGGGCCCTTTAGGCAGGCGGGACCTGCCTTGCTGAAAATGACCGGAGCAACCGGTTTGACCAGCCTCAACATTTCCCTGGCCAGGGCCCGGATCTCCCACTGGGCCCTGTTGCAGCAGCGTAGGGTGAAAAAGTGAAGCAGTTCCCGGGCGTTCATGGTAACCAGCATCTTGGTCTCCGCGGCATTGGGAAGGACAAACCTGGCGTCCTCATAGGAACTTTCGCCGTTCTTGCCCAGCCTTTCAACCCACTCGTCATACCAGGTTTGAATCTGCCTCATCTGGCTTTCAAACAACCTTACGGCTTCGGGGCCGAGGGCTTCGATGCGGGGGGGAATGATATAGCCGAAAACCTCTTCTCCGGCAGTGTCTTCTCTACCCTCCGGGGCAGCCGGGTTTGCTTTACCGGCTGTGCGGGCCGCCGGTCTCGCCGGCACGTAGCGCTGGGACTTGACGCTGAAACTGGCGATGCGGTGACGTGTGATCTGGGCCAGCAGGCTGCGGGAAACCCCTTCTATCCCGAAGGTAAAGCTGGCGTGCTCAATGGGGGAGAGGTGTCCTAAATCCAGCAACCTCTCCAGAAAAGGAGCCTGGTCCCGGGACTCGATGCCATATTTAAGCGATTCGATATCCGCCCCGGAATAACATAGCTTGGCCCCCATGGCCACGATCTCCTGGGGATCGGGAGTATATCTAAGGAGCGTAACGCTCATTTTTTTAGCACCCACAAAAAACACCCCCCGTACCGGGTAGTTAAGTCATTATGTTGTTAAGTTAATGAACTGGCAAGTGCTTTAGTTCCCTGTGCAGCATGCCGCCAGGGTATATTGAAAAGTCTTCCAGTCCTGTTCTTAGTCCTTTAAGCAGGGCTGCTACCGGGGCCTGGTTGTCCACGCTACCCTGGTTGTTTTTGCCCCGGCTACCTCCAGTTGTTTCTGGTTATCCCGGTTGTATTTCTGTTTAGACATCCATACCGCTGGCGCAGAGCGCTCGCAGAGGACGAAAAAAGTCTTTTTCAGGGTAACTCAAATTAGTGATCTATCTTATACCCTGAGCTACTCTGCGCTGCTTTTTTACTGCTGCTGTTCTCCTGCTGCTTCCAGGGCCGTGGCCAGAATGTGGTTCAGGCGGTCGGTGTCTCCTTTAAGGTAAAGGTAGCCCACCAGGCTTTCCAGGGCCGTGCTGTGCCGGTACTCGATGACCCCGGAACTGCGGGGGGTGTGGGGAGATTTTGCGTTGCGGCCGCGGCGGACCACCGCCATCTCTTCCTCACTGAGGGTCCCCTCCAGTGCCCGGAGTGTTCTGGCCTGGGCTGCAGCGTGGACGTACTTGATGGCTTCGCTGTGCAACCGGTCTACGCGGACCAGCCCGGTGCTCACAAGGTGTTCCCGGATCAGCAGTTCGTAAACGGCATCCCCAACGTAGGCCAGGACCAGCGCCGGCAGCTCGCCGGGCCGCTCAATCTTGTTGTCCCCAGTCATGGCAACCATTCTCCCGTCTTTTCTATGGAAAACCCCAAAGATCAGTCCCAAGTGAACTACCCCTCCCTAGCCCCACCGGGTTAGAAGGGGGCTTCGGTAGGGCTTTCTGTTTCATAGTAACCCCAACGGGTTAGCTCCACAGACGTAACTTTCCGTGGTCCCCACGGTAGGGAAGTTTCATGCCACTTCCAGAGCCAGTACTTTCTTCAGGATGTTCCGGGTGGCGTTTACGTCCCGGTCAAGGACGAGGCCGCAGTGAGGGCAGCAATGTACCCGTTCCGATAATTTCTTGGGCACGGTCATTCCGCACCTGCTGCATTCCAGCGAAGTACCGGAGGGGTTCACCTTGACCACCAGCTTGGCACCAGCCTCTTCTGCTTTGTTTCCAAGCATGGCTATAAATTCCCCGTTGTTCTCGCGGATCCCATATTTTCCCACTGATCTATTTACCTTTATTATTTATAGTTATTTATCTTTTATCTTTCGCCGGACTCTGTTTATTATCGTTTATCCTGTATTTTCCAGCGCACTCCCCCGGGGGTATCCTCCAGAATTATGCCCAGTTCTTTGAGGCCGTCCCGGATCCTGTCGGCGGTGGCCCAGTCTTTCCTTTTGCGGGCTTCCTGCCGGACCTCTATAATCAGGTTGAGCAAGCCCTCGGCCAGGCCTGATTCTTCCTTTGCGGCATCTTCCAGGAGGATCTTGCCCCCGGCGTCAACTTTAAATATACCGGTGACCTCGTTAAAGGAGTTGAATAGATCCAGGGCCTTTTGCAGGGCTTCCTTTTCGGGCGGGGAAACCTTTGGGCACAGTTGCCGGATAAAACTGTTGACCTCCCGGGCCAGGTCGAAAATAACGCTAATAGCCAGGGCCGTGTTGAAGTCATCGTCCATGGCAGCCTCAAAGGAAGCCTTCATTTCAACAAGGGCATCTATCAGCGCAGCGGCCGCCTGGGCCCCTTTGCCGGAGGCTTCCGCCAAACCCGGGCTTGCTTCCCCTTGGGGGTCACCTTCCCCTTCCTCAGCCCTGGCCAGGGCCTCCCTTAGGAGCCGGATGCTGGTCCTGATCCTTTCCAGGCCCCGCCCTGCGGCAGCCAGCTTTTCATCATCGAAGTCCAGGGGGCTGCGGTAGTGGGTGGACAAAAGGAAAAAGCGCACCACTTCCGGTGAAAACCTGGAAAGGATATCCCGCACCAGAAAGAAGTTGCCCAGGGACTTGGACATTTTCTCTTCATTCACGGTGATAAAGCCGTTGTGCATCCAGTAGCGGACGAAGGGCTTGCCGGTGGCCGCCTCGCTCTGGGCGATTTCATTCTCGTGGTGGGGGAAGACCAGGTCGTACCCGCCGCCGTGGATATCGAAACCAGGTCCCAGGTACTTGAGGGACATGACCGAGCATTCGATGTGCCAGCCCGGCCGGCCGGGGCCCCAGGGGCTGTCCCAGGAGGGTTCTCCCGGTTTCGCGGCCTTCCAGAGGGCGAAGTCCATGGGGTCGCGCTTGCGGCTATCCACCTCCACCCGCGCCCCCGCCTGCATGTCTTCCAGGCTGCGCCCGGAAAGCTTGCCGTAACCGGGAAACTTGCGCACTTCAAAGTAAACGTCCCCGTCCACCTCATAGGCGAAGCCCTTTTGCACCAGCTCTTCCACAACCCGGACAATATCGGGCATATGGTCGGAGACCCTGGGGTGCCTGTCCGCGCGCCTCACGTTAAGGGCATCGGCGTCTTTAAAATACTCGTTAATATATTTACGGGCCAGGCTCAAAGGATCTTCCCCTTCTTCCCGGGCCCGGTTGATTATTTTATCGTCCACGTCCGTAAAGTTCTGGACATAGAGGACGTCGTAGCCCTTGTAAAGCAGGTAGCGCCGGACGGTGTCAAAGAAGACCAGCGGCCGGGCATTGCCCAGGTGGATGTAGTTGTAGGTGGTGGGACCGCAAACATACATGTACACTTTGCCTGGTTCGCGCGGTTGGAAAGTCTCCTTCCGCCGGGTCAGGGTATTGTATATCTCCATGCTTTTCAGCCGACTCCTCCCGTTGTCAAACTTGCCCGCGGGACCTGCCCGCCCGGCCGGGCAGGGGGCAGGGAAAATGGTCTTCCGGCCGGTTGGCTTTAGGTCCAGGGTTCCAGATCAAAGGCCGGGTCTCCAGGCCGAAGACCCAGGTAAACCTGCCTGATAAAGCCCAGGGCACGAGCCCCGGGCCGGCGTGCCTGTTAAAGCTCTACAAGCCACGGTCCAGGGCGGCGGCCAAACGGCGGGCCACCCTTTCCTTCCCCAGAATGGCCATAATCCTGTCCAGGTCGGGACCCTCAATGCTTCCGGTAAGGGCTGCACGTACAGGTATAAATATTTGTTTACCTTTGACGCCTGCTTCCTTGCCGGCTGCCTTCAACAGCCCCTTTGCCGCCTCCGCCGAGAGGGCGGGACAGTCCAGGACCAGCCTCGCCAGGGCCTCAAAAAGCGCCGGCACATGGGGAGCTGTCAGGGCTTCCCTGGCTTCTTCCTCCAGGACCTCAACCTCTTCGTTAAAGTAAATGCCCACGTGGTCTTTAAGGTCATCCAGGCAGACCAGGTACTTGCGGACCAGGGCAATTACTTCCTTCAGCCACTCATAGCGTTCCGGCGTCAGAGGTGTTTTAAGGTAACCGGCTTTTTCCAAAAAGGGTATGGACAGGTCCGTAATATATTCTATGGGAGACTGGCGGATATAGTGCCCGTTCAACCAGTTCAGCTTGTCCAGATCGAATACGGCGGGACTTTTGGACACCCTTTCCAGGGAAAACTGCCGGGTCAGTTCCTCGAGGGAAAATATTTCTTCCTCCCCTCCCGCCGACCAGCCCAGAAGGGCCAGGAAGTTGACCATCGCCTCGGGCAGGTAGCCCTTTTCCTGGTACTGTTCGATAGCCGTGGCGCCGTGGCGCTTGCTCATCTTGCTGCGGTCTTTACCCAGGATCAGGGACACGTGGGCAAACTGGGGTGTTTCCCAGCCCAGGGCATTGTACAGCAAAATCTGGCGCGGGGTGTTGGGGAGGTGCTCCTCCGCCCGGATCACGTGACTGACGGACATGCAATGGTCGTCCACAACCACCGCGAAATTATAGGTTGGAATGCCGTCGGACTTAAGAATAATGAAATCGCCGATATCGCTGCAGTCAAAGCTTACCTCCCCCCGGACGAGGTCCCTGACCACAATGGTACCTTGATTATCCGGCACACGGAAGCGGATTGCCGGTTTCCTCCCTTCGGCTTCCAGGCGGGCACAGTCTTCCGGGGACAGGTTGCGGCACCGCCCGGAGTAACCGGAGAGGGCACCCTCGGCCAGAAGCGCCTCCCTTTCCGCGGCCAGCTCCTCTTCGGTGCAATAGCAGCGGTAGGCGTCCTTTTGACTGAGTAGCTGTTCGGCGTAGCGCTGGTAAAGCTCCAGCCTTTCTGTCTGGCGGTAGGGCCCGTTGGGTCCTCCCACCTCCACACCCTCGTCCCAGTCCAGCCCGAGCCAGCGCAGGGCAGCAAGGATGTTTTCCTCCGACTCCCGTGACGAGCGCTCCAGATCGGTGTCTTCTATCCTTAAGATGAAAACACCCCCGTAACGCCGGGCAAAAAGCCAGTTGAACAATGCCGAGCGGGCCCCGCCGATATGAAAGGGGCCTGTCGGGCTTGGTGCAAATCTTACTCTGACCGGCTGCAAGTATAGTTCCTCCTTAAATTCCTGCTCTCCGGAGCCTATCCGGGAAAAGCGGGCACCCGCGGCGCCGCACCCGTCAGGGAACGGCAGAAATACCGTGGATTTCCGCTATTTATGTAGCTTATTATAACATTTCACCGATCGCCGGGCAAACAATTTTGCCCCGCTATGGCTGTTTCTCCCGGAGCCTCCGCCAGAAGCAGGGAAGTGGCGTAAGCAGCAATTCCCTCGCCCCCTCCCGTAAAACCCAGCCCTTCGGTGGTGGTGGCCTTTACGTTGACCCGGGCAGGGTCGACGCGCAGGGCTGCCGCCAGCCTGCTTTCCATTTCTGCGATGAAGGGCGCCAGCTTTGGCGCCTGGGCTACCACAACGGCATCGATGTTGCCTACCACAAAGCCCCTTTGAGCCAGGATTTCTCCCACCCGGGAGAGCAGGACAAGGCTGCTGATCCCTTTATAACGGGGATCGCTGTCCGGAAAGTGACGGCCGATATCCCCTGCTCCAGCTGCGCCTAGGAGCGAGTCCATTATGGCATGGGTCAGCACATCAGCGTCGGAATGCCCTAAAAGACCCTTTTGGTATGGAATGTTTACCCCACCCAGGACAAGGGCCCTTCCCTCAACCAGCCTGTGTACATCATAGCCGAACCCCACTCGCAAATTAACCAACTCCAGCCCAATTTGTTTTTGTCTTAAACCTGTTCCCAGCCCTTAGCCTGCAAGGGTTCAGGTAAACCGCCCCGGGCAGCTCCATTTTATCTTCAGCTGCTAGTTTTATGTCGTATAATGCTCATTTAGAGGACGTTTTTTCAGTCATTTTTACTCTGGCTGTGGGTGTCCCCCGCACCAGTACCTGGAGCCATTTCCACCAGGTAAGCCACAGCCATCACTTTTCAGAGGTCAGAAGTCGGAGGTCAGAATGCAGGAAGGAATTTGCCGGGGCAAATTCCAGCAAGTAGCTTTTCCACCCTTAATGTATAAACGGGCAGGAAAATGTAACTGGTCATTTCCTTTCCCTGCCCGTCCCATCCTGTTTATGCTTTCGCCCTTTGGGCCGGCTTAATTCGCCCTCATCTTTGTCCTCCTATTTGTTACCGGGCAGCGGGTGATCGAGGAGGGCCGAGGCGATGATCAGGTCCTCGGGGGTGGTAACCTTGATGTTGCGGTAGGAACCCGGCACAATTTTGACCGGATGCCCCAGCCTCTCCACCAGCCCGGCGTCATCGGTGCCCAGGTAATCTGCTTCCCGTGCCGCCAGGTGGGCCCGGAGGATCAGGTCGCGTTGAAAAGCCTGGGGAGTCTGGGTCAGCCAGAGGCGCTCCCGGGGTAAAGTTTCAGCTACCAGGCCCTCCCTGCCGGCCATTTTGACCGTGTCCTTAACCGGCGCCGCCAGGGTCGCAGCGCCATAGCGGGCGGCTGTTTCAACCACCGCCAGAAGCTCCGTGGGGTCCAGCAGGGGACGCGCCCCGTCGTGGATCACCACCAGTTCCGTTTCCGGCGAAAGCGCCAGGATGCCGCTGTACACGGAATCCTGGCGTTCTCTTCCCCCCGTCACAATTGCTTTTATTTTTCTTATTCCCAGTTCTTCAACAACATTCTTCCGGCAGAATTCTTCTTCTCCCGCAGCGACCACAAGCACGATGCTCTGAATTACCGGACTTGTGTCCAGCACCCTCAGGGCGTGCCCCAGGAGCGGGATGCCGGCCAAAGGAAGATATTGTTTGGGTACCTGCGCTCCCATCCTGCTGCCGCTACCGGCTGCCGGGACCACGGCCGCAGCTTTAACCAATAATATTCACCTCGCCCAGGTAGGCCTGTCCAGCCTCACCACGCCGGTCATACTTGGGCTTGGCAAAGATCATCCGCCCGGCGGCGGTCTGCAGGACGCTTGTTACCAGGACAGGGATGGTCTGGTTCATGTAGCGCTTCCCGTTATCCACCACAACCATGGTGCCGTCGTCCAGGTAGGCCACCCCCTGGCCGACTTCTTTGCCGTCCTTAACCAGATGGACCACCATTTCCTCACCGGGCAGGACCACTGGTTTAACAGCGTTGGCCAGTTCATTGATATTCAAGACCTTGACGCCGTGCAATTCGGCCACCTTGTTCAAGTTGTAGTCGTTGGTGATAATTTTCCCGCCTAGTTTCTGAGCAAGCTTGACCAGCTTGGTGTCAACTTCCGCAATGTCTTCCAGCCCGCGGTTGTTGTCATAGATTTGAACTTTGATTTCTGTGTTTTTACGCATCTGGTTCAGGATATCCAGCCCGCGCCGGCCGCGGTTTCTTTTTAACAGGTCGGGTGAATCGGCGATATGGCGCAATTCCTCCAGGACGAAAGCGGGAATGAGTAAAACCCCTTCGATGAAACCGCTCTCGCACAGGTCGGCTATCCGGCCGTCGATAATAACACTGGTATCCAGGATTTTATAATGGGGGTTGCGCCCGTCGGGCTTTGCCGCCCGCTCCTTGCCGAATTTGGGGAAATTGGCAAAGAGGGCCATCAATTCCTCTCTCTTTTTAATCCCGATGCTCAAGCCGAGGTAGGCCAGGAGCAAAGTCAATAATACCCATAAAATTTTCCCTATTAATCCTAGAAAAGAAAGAAGAGAACCTATTAAATTAGCAATTATGAGTCCAATAATTAATCCTACAGAACCCATTACCAGGTCCTGAGTCGGTGTTTTTTGGAGGTGCTGCTCTAAAAAAACAGTGAGGCGCACAGCTCCCGTCATGATCGGAGAAGCCAGTAAAATCCCTGCTATCAAACCGATCAGCGTGGATAGGCCGATAAGGCCTAGTTTAAACTGGTAGGGCAGGTTCGTCACAAAGGCAATCAAATCACTATTAACCAGGTAAAAACCCAGGGTCGCTCCAAGAGCGGTAATTGCAATAAGCAATACAATATACACTACTTTTCTAACCATATCCTCACCTCCTTTCCTGTTTTTGTTCTTTTGTATATATATTTTTTACAAGACAAAATAATATAACTCTATTATATTTGTTTTGGGAAAACCCCTTCAAGCAAAATATAGCGGTTTTTGGAAGGTGGTAAAAATAAAAACGTCAGGTTTTCCTGACGCTTCTAAGCGAAGGCCGCATCCACAAGGGATTGTGCCTTTTCCTCTTCCAGTTCAGTGGCCAGAACCAGTTCACTGATCAGGATTTGCCTGGCATTCTCCAGCATCTTTCTTTCGCCCGAGGAAAGACCCTTTTCCCGGTCCCGCTTCATTAAATTGCGTACCACTTCTGCAACCTCGTAGACATTACCGCTTTTGATTTTTTCCAGATTGGCACGATACCTGCGGTTCCAGTTGGGAGACATGGCCGAAGACTGCTGACGCAGGATGCAGAATACTTTCTTTACGCCTTCAGAGTCGATTACCTCTCTTAAGCCGACCCCTTCACCTTTATTGATGGGAATCATGACTTTCATGTCGCCTACGGGAAGCCGCAAAATATAGTACTTCCTCTTTTCTCCCAGGACTTCCTTCTCTTCAATTGCTTCGATAACGCCTGCTCCGTGCATCGGGTACACCACTTTATCTCCTATTTTAAACAATGCCGTACCCTCCTTAGAATATTTACCACGAATAAATTATAGCACAAAGGAGCAGTCCTGTCAAATAAACTATAATTTTAGCATAGCGTCAAGCCAGTGTCAATAATATTTTAGGGGGGTTTTAGTCGTGCCTTTCCTGCAACAATTGTTCCCGGTAGCGGTTCAAGCCGTACTTGATGGAACGGGCCCGCGCCTCGCCGATACCTTCGACTTCGTCCAGTTCTTCAATAGATGCGTACATGATCCTGTTAAGGGAACCAAAGGTACTGACCAGGTTGTCAATTACAGGGAGGGGCAAGCGGGGTATCTTTCCCAGGATGCGGTAACCCCGGGGCTGGACATGCTGGTCCAGGATGCTGGCGCTACCGGGATAGCCCAGAGCCCGGGCAATCAGGGACAGGTCCAGAAAATCCTCGGCGGGCCAGCTTCCAATTACCTCGAGGATGGAAGCCGGCGTTTTTTCCCCGTCCCCAATGGTGGTGGCGTAGTCCTGGATCACCAGCAGGCCTTCCTGTTCAACATTGGCCAGGAGTTCCTCCATCTGCATGGTGATTAACCGGCCCTCCACGCCCAGCTCGCTGGTATAGCGCTCGATCTCCTTGACAACCCTCAAGACCATTTCCACCCGCTGGATGACTTTGGTTACGTCGTAAAGGGTGGCTGCATCCTCGAATTCCAGGATGCTTAAAATTACAAGCACCTTGTCCAGGACCGCGCGGTATTTCTCCAGGGTCTGGATGGCCTGGTTGGCCTTTGTCAGTATCACACCCAGGTCCTTCAGCACATACTTCAGGTTGCCCTTATAAATGGTAATTACACCGCGTCTCTGGGAAATGGCTATAGCCAGGTTGCCTGTTTGCTTGGCCACCCGTTCGGCAGTCCGGTGGCGAATACCGGTCTCGCTGGAAGGGATGTTCTGGCTGGGGACCAGCTGGACATTGGCAGCCAGGATTTTTTTGGTGTCCTTGCTGAGAATAATCGCCCCGTCCATTTTAGCCAGCTCGTACAGGCTGGCCGGATTAAAGTCTGCGTTAATCACAAAACCGCCCTCGGCAATCTGCATCACTTCAGGCGTGTCCCCGATAATAATGAGCCCGCCGTTTTTGGCCCTCAGGATATTCTCCAGCCCTTCCCTCAGCTGGGTACCCGGCGCAACCGTACGCAGGACTTGTAACAATGTTTTGTCCTCTTGTTCCCCTCTCAATTGCCACACCTCATACCTTCAAAGCCAGTTCCAGGGCCCCGGCCAGCGTATCCGCCATAAGAATCCCCGGGTTTTCTTCCAAATCCGGAAGGGCACTCCGGGAAGCCGTTAGAAAACGGCTGAAGCCCATTTTGAAAGCCTCTTTGATCCTCTTTTGCACTCCCGTCACCGGCCGCAGCTCGCCGGTGAGGCCGATTTCCCCAGCACAGACAAGGGCCGGATCAACCGGCACGTCTCGAAAACTGGAGACCAGGACACAGGCTATGGCCAGGTCCAGGGCCGGTTCATCCAGCTTAACGCCGCCAACGGCATTTACGTAGAGGTCCTGGCTGCCTAGATTCAGGCCCATCCTCTTTTCCAGGACTGCGGCAATCAGGGCAACCCGGTTATAGTCTACGCCGGCGGTCATCCGGCGGGGAACACCATAGCCGGTGGGTGAGACCAGGGCCTGGATTTCCACCAGCAGGGGCCGGGACCCTTCCAGGGCCGCCACTACGGCTGAACCGGGCACATCCGGCCGGGAACGCTGGATTAAAAACAGGGCCGAAGGGTTGGCCACTTCCACCAGGCCTCCCCCGCTCATTTCAAAAACACCGATTTCATGGGTGGAGCCAAAGCGGTTTTTCATACTCCGCAGGACCCGGAAAAACTGGCGCCGGTCCCCCTCCATGTAAAGCACCGTGTCCACCATGTGCTCCAGGACCCGGGGTCCGGCCAGCATACCTTCTTTTGTGACGTGTCCCACCAGGAAAATGGACATGCCCGTGGTCTTGGCCAGGCGCATCAACTGGGCCGCACACTCCCGCACCTGCCCCACGCTGCCGGGGGCGGAGGGAATGCCGGCTTTAAACATCGTTTGAATAGAATCAATAATTGCCACCGGGGGAGCCAGGCGCCGCAGCTGTCCTTCCACCACATCCAGATCGGTTTCGCAGTACAGCAGCAGCCCGGGCGAGAGCGTCCCCAGCCGGTCGGCCCGGAGCCGCACCTGGCGGGCCGATTCTTCCCCGGAAACATAGAGCACCTGCATCCTGCTGCTAAGCTGGTAGGCAGCCTGCAGCATCAGGGTCGACTTGCCTATACCCGGATCTCCCCCCACCAGGATCAGGGAGCCCGGGACGATACCCCCGCCCAGAACCCGGTCCAGTTCAGCCAGCTCCGTGGGAATGCGGTCCTCGGCCACGGCCGGCACTTCGGTGACAGGCAGCGGCGACTGGCCTCCCGGGCCTGCAGGGGCAGCTGTCCCGGCGGGCTGGTTTATTTCCTCCACAAGGCTGTTCCAGGCCCCGCAGCCCGGGCAACGCCCGTACCAGCGGGTTGACTGGTGGCCACATTCCTGGCAGCTATAATGGACCTTTACACGCATTGACAAAATTCTCCATGTTATATGTTCCTAATTATACCATCCAAAACCTACTTTTTACAAGTGGAGCTGCTCTACAGTTTGTGTCAAGTCAATGTGGGCCTTTCCCACTTTATGGAACTCTCTCCAATAGTTTG
>LFSA01000077.1 GCA_001512635.1 Pelotomaculum sp. DTU098
TCTCCTTTCTGTATCCGGCGCGGACGGTCGTTCCGTGCCGCCCGTCGTGCCGGTTCTGCCGGTCTGTAAATAAATATCCCATCTATACTCTCTATTAAATCATACATTGGGCCTTTATGAAATGACCCTGTTCTACATGGTCCAATTTATCAGGGCAAGGGCCTTTTCCGCGTTCTTTTCCTTTTCCAGTTCCAGAACAGACTCGCCGCCCGGATGCCGGAGGCGCAGGGCCGGTGCTTCCATGGAAAACGGCGCCACACCGTTTTCTGACTGGATCAGCCATTTCCCTTTCCGGACCAGCTGAATATCTTCCTTCAAGAGATATTTCCAGGAAAAACCCGCGGGAATATAGACCGCTTTCTCTCCGATCCGGTACTTTTCGACCCGCTTGCTCTTTTTGAAATCTTCTATTATAGATTGCTCATTTTGGAGCCCGCCGGAAGGGAGCAGCGGGCGCAGCCTGGTAAAAATCATTTTCTCCATCCTCTCAGGGGTAAAAATCTTATACGATTAAGCATATAGCATTGACTTCACCGCAGTAAAGTGCTACATTGAATTACAGTTTATACTTTTTTTATATTTTGGTGATTTTTCTGTTTTCCCGTTCCGGATCATAACAGGATTATGGTAATACTTTCCGCGTATTACAACAAGCACCGGAGGCGCTTTTATGACTGCAGGCGACTGTCTTGACAGAATATTAGAGAGAATGGTTCCGACCCACAATATCCAGCGCGGCTATACCGCGGACGGCAGGAACTACCCTGCCTATGCCCGTTATGAGGCCTCCGCGGAAAAGTATGTCCTGACGCGCAAAGCGAATCTGTGGAAGGTCAGTGAGTCCGAACATGTCCTGTTCATGACCGTACCCGCCTCCGCGGATCCGGATGCTTTCTTCAATGAGGGATGCCGCCTGATCAGCGGCTTTATGGAACCGGCTTTTTCCCGGGGACACGCGAAATATCCTCCCAAAGACCATATGCGCACCTTCCTGTCGGTTGTTCTGATCTCAGAGCATCCCCTGGAAGAGGATCTGATCCGGAAGATCCGGAGATACCGCTATGATAAAAGCTATCTCTTCTCTCTGCGGGGATATTCGCAGGGACGTATGATTGCCGTGGATCTTCCCAACAATAAAGTCTATACAAGTCCCGCTGCAAAGGACGTGGCCGGTTTCTACCGGCAGGTCCTCTGAAGCCTCACTTCGTATATAGTAATCTGCTGTGAATAAAGAAGTGAAAGGAGTTAATCTATGAATGCAGCATTAGTC
>LFSA01000055.1 GCA_001512635.1 Pelotomaculum sp. DTU098
ATTCAGTACAGGTGACTGTTCCATCCCCGCCTGCTTTTTTAATCGCCTCCAGGATTTCTTTGGGTACTTCCTTCATTAGAAGTCCTTCCTTTCTGCTGAATCTTCTAAAATAATACAATTCAACCCCGGGCATAGCTGGAGCAGTCCGGACAAGCAGGGTCCCTCTCCAGCTGCACTTCGTAAAAACCGGCGGAAAGGGCATCATAGACAAGGAGCCGGCCCACTAAAAGTTCTCCGATACCCAGGATAAAGCGCAGCGCTTCGGCAGCCTGGAGCACCCCAATCACCCCCGGAACCGTGCCCATTACCCCCACTTCTGATGTCGTGGGAGCATCCGGAGGGGGCGTTTCCCGGAAAACACACCTGAAGCAAGGCCCTTTACCGGGGATAACGGTAAAAACCTGGCCGGCCCAGGCCAGAACCCCGCCGTACACAAAGGGCTTGTTCATTTTCAGGCAAGCCTCGTTGATCACGTGGCGGGAGGGAATGTTATCGGTGCAGTCGATGATAAAATCATAGTTTTTAACCAGGTTCACCGCGTTTTCCCGGGAAAAAGCAGTCTGGTAAAGATCCAGACGCAAATCCGGGTTAAGAGCTCTCAGCTTTTCTCCAGCAGAAACAACTTTCGGTCGTCCTAAATCCAGTGTGGCGTGCAGGATTTGACGCTGCAGGTTGGACAGGGCAACCTCATCGTTGTCAACCAGTCCGATCCTGCCGACACCGGCGGCAGCAAGATAAAAGGCAGCCGGTGAACCCAGGCCACCGGCTCCCACCAGCAGGACCGAGGCATGGAACAACTTTTCCTGGCCTTCGGTTCCAACACCGGCTAACAGGATATTACGCTTGTAGCGCTCTTCCTGTTCAAATTTAATACCGGACTTGACCTCCATCAGAAACCCCCTCTATCTGTTTCTTGAAAGCATCCCTTCTTAGCACCTGTACCATGCCCTGTTTTCAACGGGGGTTAAGCTTTCCTCTTATGCAAGGATCTCTATCTTATCCCCGGCTTTGACCGGACCACCGTGTAGAATCCGGATGAAGATGCCTTCTCTGGGCATGACACAATCTCCGGCCTGTTGGAAGATAGCGCAGCGCCTGTGGCACTTTTTGCCGATCTGGGTAACCTCTCCCACTGCTGTGCTCCCTATTATTAGTCTGGTGCCCAGGGGCAGGCTGAGCAGATCAATTCCTTCGGTGGTCAGATTTTCAGCAAAGTCACCAACCCCTACATCCAACCCCAGGGCTCTCATTTTTTCTATGCTTTCCATAGCTAGAAGACTCACCTGGCGGTGCCAGGGACCTGCATGGGAGTCGTTTTGCAGGCCGTGCCCCTCAACCAGCAGGCCTTCCCCTACATTTTTCTTTCGCGTACCTTTTTCCTTACTTATACATACTGCTCTTATTATACCCAAAATTAAACATCCTTTCTACGAGTAGTGAAAAAGAGTTGCGGCTTATTGAGCATTATAACAAACACAAAGCTCTGAGCAGGCCAGCCAGCCTGATCAGCGGAAAATTACAGGAGCATGACAACGTCCTTCTAGTTTATTCCATTAACTATCCGCCAATCTGAGACATGACCCTGTGCCTGTCCCGCCATCCTTCGCTCATATGGTGACGGTCCGGTTTCAAAGCAATCACATCCATGATCAGCTCGGCGATTTCCTTTAAGCCGGCCCCCCCGCGCAGAGGTGTTTTTAAATCAATTTCCCTCGAATCGTAAAGGCAGGGCCTAAGGCCGCCCACTGATGTCAGGCGCAGGCGGTTGCAACTCTTACAGAAATGATCGCTCATAGAAGTAATAAAGCCGACAGTACCCTCTGCATCTTTCAGCCGGTAATATTTGGCCGGTCCGTCGCCGGAGGGCTTTTTGGCCGGCAAAAGCGGTCCCAGACGGGCGCTGATCTGCTTCATGGCTTCATCCGCCGGCAGATAACGACCTGTAGCCCAGGTATTGGAAGAGCCGATGGGCATTAATTCAATAAAACGGACATGCAGCGGTCTGTTCAACGTCAGGCGGGCCAGCGCAACTAGCTCGTCCTCATTGACCCCGCGCATTATCACGGTATTTATCTTCACCGGGTGCAGACCGGCATCGAGGGCAGCCTGTATTCCTTCCCAGGCCACGGCCAGGTTACCGCCCCGGGTAATCTCGCGGTAGCGATCCGGCCTTAGAGTATCCAGACTGATATTCACTCTTCTAACGCCTGCTTCTTTCAGGGCCACAGCCCGGGGAGCAAGGAGCAGGGCATTGGTGGTCAGGGTTATATCGTCAATACCGGGTATTTCTGAAATGCGCCGCACCAGGTCTTCCAGCCCCTTGCGCACCAGCGGCTCCCCCCCTGTCAGGCGAATTTTTTTAATACCGACAAGGGTGGAGGCACGGATAATGGTTTCGATTTCTTCCAGTCTCAGAACCTCTTCGTGGGGAGTCGACTTAACGCCGCCAGGGGGCATGCAGTAAACACAGCGCAGGTTGCACCGGTCGGTGACGGAAACCCGCAAATAATTAATCTCCCTCTGGTAGGTATCCCGCATGACTTCACCTTCTTCAGTTAATTAATGATGTTGTACAGAATCAATTGCACAATTATTACGCAATTTCAAAGGCTGAACTGAGCATCCTTTGAAGGGAGGGAATTCCTACGCAAACTCTATTTGACAAGTCAACTGGCTAACGGGTAATCTAAATAAAATACCTCTATAAAGAAATGTTTACAAATAATTCTTAATTCTCAGTTTAAATCTATTTTCTATAAAATCTACCTGCCCCGCTGCTGGGCTGAGGTTAAGAAAGCGGTAATGCCAAAGGCCAGTGTCAGAAGAATGATGCTGAAAGCCGTAGCAATTTCATAATTACCCTTGTTGACCTCAAGAACTGTAGCGGTAGTCAGCACCATGGTAGATCCTTTCAAGTTGCCGCCGACCATGATGGAAGCACCGACCTCTGAAATAACGCCTCCAAAGCCGGCAATAACAGCTGCCAGTAAACCAAGCCTGGCTTCTCTCAAAAGAAGCCAGAGCAACTGCAGGCGCGACGCGCCCAAGGCCAGAATCTGCAGCCGGATCTTAGGGTTCAGCGACTGGATGGCCGCGATGGTGAACCCGGTTACAATCGGCGAAGCAATGATGGCCTGGGCAATAACCATGGCCGTGGGCGTGTATAGCAAACCCAGGAAACCCAGCGGGCCGTAGCGGCTCAAAGTCAGCCACACCCACAGGCCAACCACCACCGGCGGCAGGCCCATGCCCAGGTTAATCAGGCTCACAACTAACTTACGGCCTGGAAAAGAGGACAGCGCTAAAACTGTTCCCAAAGGAAGGCCTATCAATACACTGAACAACGTTGCCGTGCCGGATACCTGAAGGGTCCGGTAGATAATTTCAAAAACAGTACGGTCACCGCTTATCAGGAGACGCAAAGCCTCCACCAGTCCCTGCCAGTAAACTTCCAAGTAAGATCACCTTCAGCGCTTATGTTTAGCTTTTTTGGTCCGGGTGGTTAATCCCTGGGCCAGGTTACCCATTGCTATGCTTAATATTGTATAACCATACCCTAAAATTAAGGAGGTAGACATTCCTGCCGCAGAGGCGGCGCCGGCAGAGTAGAAAACGCCTATCCTATCCTTAGGATAGCCACCCCCGGAAAATATCCTGAAAGGAATAATTGATAAAACTGTCTACAACTTCATTCAACCTGCGAAATTTGTCGACCAACTCCCGGGCAACAGGCGTCAACCTGGCTCCTCCGCCCATCTCACCGCCTACCTGGGTAATCAGCAGCGGAACCCCCCAGCGTTCTTCAGCAAATTTTATTTTTCCCCAGGCAGCCCGGTAGGACATATTCATTTGCCGCGCTGCTTGAGAAATTGATCCTGTTGATTCGATATTCATGAGAATATGAAAAAGGCCATCCCCAAATGTTGCCCCGTTTCCTTCCAGCCATAACTTATAGTTTACGCCGCAACCCGTAATCTTCGTGACATTTGAAGCAGACCTGACAACCCTGACTTTTTTCTTCCTGCCCTCATTCTTAGCACCGGACTTGTTTTCAGCAAAACTCTTCAATGAGCCGGATTCACGATTTCTTTTTTGATTAAGCAAAGCGGCAGCAAGAGCTGCCCCACAATAATACACTCTTTTTACCTGTTTTTCCCGTTCTCCCATAGGGAATTAACCTCCACCAACCGGCGGGAAAAGAGACACGCGGTCGCCATCACAAAGGACATCGTCGAGGTTTTTGTGCAAACCATTGATCAGAATGGTAAAAACGTCTTTCTCCGGAATATTCAGCTTTTCCAGAAGCATCCGGGCGGTATAGCCATCCGCTATTTCCACTGGTATAGGTTTCCCAAAACGTGCACCCGGAATGTATTTCTCTAAACCACTGAATACCCTGACTTCAACCTTCAAAAAAACCTCAACTCCTTTCATTATATATACCGGACGCATCCTAAAATCTTTACATTAGAACCCTTAAATTATATCATATGAGCCTTAACAGGACAATCTCAACTCTCCAACTGGATAGTGTCAAGGCACTGTTTGATAAAGAGAGATAACTATAACCGTCTCAGAAAAGGACA
>LFSA01000033.1 GCA_001512635.1 Pelotomaculum sp. DTU098
CGGGATTTGCCATAGCGGCAAAGGAATTCAGACCGATCACGGCGTGATCTTCGATGAATCTGACCGCTTCCGCGGCAGTCATAATTTGAAACATTGCGTTTACTCCTCTTTTCGAAGTCATCAGGCTTATAAGAAACATCCGGGAACCGGAGGAACAGGGCAGGCCGCATATTCACTTCCATGATCGCGTAGCAGGTGCAAATGTCACCGCTCAGGAACTCCTCCATGACATAGGGAATCTGCGGAAAATCGCTGTAAAAGGCAAGGAGTTCTTCTTCTCTATGATCCATTATGACAGATTATTGAAGAAAATTAAATGGATTAAAAGCAATTGAAAAGTAACCGACGCATTCTCGCTTTTTTAAACGTGAGTCGGAGAAATGATGTAAAAAGAACGGAGCCCGTGGTATGATGAAACCGGCCGAATGCGAACCTGCAAGACAGGTGATCGACGACATCCGTTCCATTTCCACGATCAAGGTCAATATCCTGGTGAACGAGGCTATGATCATTTCCGATCCGGAAGACACACATAGGACGATCTTTGACCCGGATGAAGAGCTGCTCTTACTTGTCAGAGAGCTGGCGGCCGGTGAAGGAATGTTCGTCTGGCGAGCTGAGGATCCGGCAAAAAAAGACAGGCAGTGAGGAACAATGGGATACAGTCTTATACTTCTGAGTAAATTAACATCTATGATGCTCATGGCCGTTGTCGGATATGTGCTGGTAAAAGTTCGTGTACTGAAAGCGGAGGACAGCAGTGTTTTGACAGGATTACTTGTCTATGCCCTTCAGCCATGTCTGATTTTTCGGAGCATGCAGATCGACCTGACCCCGGAAAGGGCTAAAGGTTTTGCCGCAGCTGTTGTGTTTGCATTTTGCTGCATGATCATCGCGGCGATTGCGGCGAATCTCCTGAAAAGACCTTTCAATCTGGACGCAGTCGACATGACGACGCTTATGTTCGCAAATGTCGGTAATCTTGTCCTCCCGGTTGTTGCGATGACGCTGGGGGAAGAGATGACCTTTTACTGCAGCGGTTTTCAGCTCCCTTTCAATCTCTTTGTCTGGATCTACGGATATATTTTGATGAGCGGCAGGGGCAGTATTCCCTGGCGCAGGATTCTGCTGAACCCCAATCTGATCGCCCTTTTCGCCGGCCTTCTGGGCCTTTTGTCCGGTCTGAGGGTGCCGGCGGTGATTGATACGGCAATGGAGAATTTTCATGAAATGGTGGCCGGGACATCCATGATGCTGGTCGGGGTCGTGATCGCAGGCAGCGATCTCAAGGCGATCCTTATGAATAAGAGAGCCTACATTATCTCCGCAGGAAGGCTTCTTTTCATTCCGATCATCACCATCCTGTGCCTGTATGCAAGCGGCTTTCTTTCCCGCTGCCCCGAGTACACGCCGGTTCTGATGGCAATTATGATTGCAGCATCTGCGCCTGCTGCCAGCTCTGTGATCCAGCTTTCGGTGCTTACGGGCCACGATGCCGCCAAAGCGGGAGTATATAATGTAATGTCCACACTGTTCTGTGTCATTACGATGCCGCTCGTCATCTTTTTGTATCAGATGTTCTTTCCTGTATAACGGTTCGACC